>JBKJHT010000038.1:0-3480 GCA_046598945.1 Burkholderiales bacterium
GGTTACAACATCGTCGTCAACATGGGCGATCAGCCGAGTGGTTTGGCGGGCGGGTGTGCGGAGAAATCCTTCTTGCTGCCGAATCCGTTTTATCGGATTCCTTAGCGCAATTCTCCACCATGTCATTGCCGCGTAGGGGGAATCCATAGTCCGGTTGTAATTCAATACGCCAAATGGATTCCCGCCTACGCGCGGATGACAGAGTAGTTTGCAGAAGTTATTTCACTTGAAACCTGCGATCGAATTTTTTAGGCACTAGGAGGAAAACAACAATGACCACACCAGCCATCACCGCCGATACCCAAACCAAAAAAATCTTCACGTGGCGGCGCGGCTTTAACGCGATGCACTTAATCGACATCGGCGTCGAGGTGGGTTTATTCAAAGAACTCGCCACCGCGCCGGACGGTTTGACCTCATCTAATCTCGCGCTGCAATTGAACTTGAACGCCCACTTCGTCAACGTTTGGTGTACGACCGCGTATAGCTTCGAGTTACTCGAAGCGGACGAAGCGACGCGCCAATTCAAACTCGCACCCTTCATCGATAAAATTCTCGCTTCGCCCGGCCATCCGCGCTACCTCGGCGGTTATGTGAAACTTGGAACGGAATTCGCGACGGAAGATTTTCGACGCTGCGTCGAATCGTTTAAAACCGGCAAAACCTTTCCCTTCCAGGGCCGCGGTGAAGAGTTCGCAAACACCATCGCCGACGGTACGATGGGTTTGCAAGTGTTATCGGCGAGAAAAATTTTGCCGGAGTTGCCGGGGCTGAACGAGAAACTTGCCACGGGCGGTGCGGTACTCGAAGTCGGCTGCGGCGCCGGCAATCATTTGCTGCAACTAGCGAACGCGTTTCCCAACGCGCGCATTGCAGGAGTCGATATCGATGCCGACAGTTTGAACGTCGCGCGCGCGAAGCTTTCCAAGGCGGGACTGGAAAATCGCGTATCGGTGTTTGAAGGTGATATCAGCCTCGCGATGCAAATGGGCCATTTTGACGTAGCGGTGATGATCGAGGTGCTCCACGAAATCACTCCGGCGATTCGCGCACCGATCATCAACGCGTCCGCAAGGGCATTGGCGCCGGGTGGTTATCTTGTCATCATCGATGAAACTTATCCCACTACATTGGCGGAAATGCGCCAAAAAGAATTTTTGTTTCCAGTGCAAACGGGTTTCGAGGAATTGATGTGGGGCAACGTCATTCCGACGCGCGAAGAGCAAGAGAGTTTACTGCGTAGCGCGGGATTCCATGGCGCGATCAATCGCTCGATCATCGGGGAAGGATTTACGCTACTGACGGCGCAGAAAACCTAAATTTGGTTTGCCTTAAAAAGTTAGGGTTATTGCTAGAAGTGCTTGTCATTGCGAAGCGTGGGACTCCTCGCAATGACGAGTTATGCGGTTGCCGCGATCCCCTTCACAACCGCTGGCCGCGCGGACAGCACCGCGCCCCAGCGCGCGAGATTGTTGAGATCGCCCGCTCGATCGGCGACACTTTTGCGCGCGGCGTAAATCGGATACAGCGCGAGATCGGCGATCGACAACTCATCGGCGAGAAAGTCGCGGTCGTTTAAGCGCGCATTCGCGTCGCGGAAAAAACGCAGCAGGCGATTTTCAAGGAACTCGACATTGGTCGGCGATTTGTCCGGCAACATGTTCATCGACAGAAAAATCGCATTGCTGGCGCCGGCGCAATCGGAGCACGCCTGCATCAGCCACTGCCGCGCAATCGCGCGTTTTGCTGTGTCGGTCGACAGCAACTTGCCGGTTTTCTCCGCAAGATACATGACGATCGCGCCGGACTGCGCAAGAGAAAAGGGTTTACCGCCAGGGCCATCGTGATCGACGATGGCCGGAATCATTCCGGCTGGATTGATCGCGAGGTACTCTGGCTTTTTTTGGTCGCCGTTTTGAAAATTAAGCTTATGCAGCGTGTAAGGTAACGTCAACTCTTCCAGCGTAATGGCGACGCGTTGGCCGTTGGAGGTGGCTGCGGTGTAGAAGTCGATCATGAAAAGTTACCTCAATAGTTGACGAGAATTGGCATTACAAAAATTCTTGGGGTTGTTCGTGGCTTAGTTCGCAATCGCGCAGGATCGTCGCCATTAAACCAGCGCCAATATCTTCGCCTCCGTGAACTGGGATGACGCTGGAACGGCCGTCATTGTGGCGGATGAAATGGTGACTGCGTTTAATTCGAATCACCTCAAAACCGGCTTTCTCTAGTCTAGCCATTAATTCCTTGCCGCTTAAGCTCGGCAGTTGCGTCATGCCGCGATTGATACTCGCTGTATTCCGACGAAATCGAGTGGCTCTACCGAATCGCCATTCACTTCGATACAAAGTTCAATGGCTTCCCGGATTCGCTGCATTAATTGATCCAGGGATCGCGCTTGGGTGTGGCAGCCTGGCGGCGCAGGAACCGACGCGACGAAATTTCCCGCGGAATCCTTTTCGACTAACACGTCATATTGATGCGTCATAATTTGCCCTATTCTCAAATGACAACGTTCTTTTGCCATCTATTCGCACGTACTGGCTGAAGACCTCATCAATA
This sequence comes from Burkholderiales bacterium, assembly GCA_046598945.1. Classification (GTDB taxonomy): domain Bacteria; phylum Pseudomonadota; class Gammaproteobacteria; order Burkholderiales; family JALYOK01; genus JALYOK01. The sequence continues at coordinate 2,563 of JBKJHT010000038.1, forward strand.
CCGGCTTCCAGGGTGTACCTCGCCACAAGCAAGGCAGAATGCGCTTGCTGGGGATGCTACTTATAGCATTCCCAACTCCAGCTTCGCCGCTTCTGACATATTATCGCGCGACCAGGCCGGTTCCCAGACCAATTCGACTTTGGCGTCATTGACGCCATCAACCGCTTTGACGGCATTTTCCACCGTGCCGGGGAAAGTTTGCGCCACCGGACAACCAGCGGCGGTGAGTGTCATCTGAATCGCGACGTTATTATCGTCGTCGATGTCGATGCTGTAAATCAAACCGAGGTCGTAGATGTTGACGGGAATTTCCGGGTCGAATACTTGCTTTAACGCGTGCACGACTTTGCCTTCGATGGTGTCGAGCGGCGGCGAAGGCAAGCCTTCTGCCTCGCGCGGTTTCTCATCTTCGTCTTTGTACAACCAATCCATTACGCCCATCTTTTCTACTCCGTCGAAACCGGGTCTTGCTGGTTTTTCAATGCGGCTTGCAGCGTGTGCCATGCCAGCGTGGCACACTTTACTCGCGCCGGGAATTCGCGCACGCCGCTCAATACTTCCAACTTGCCGAGCGCTTCGGTCGGCTCGGCGTCATCGGTCGTGACCATCGCGTGAAAATCTTTGAACATCGCGCCCGCTTCCACTTCGGTTTTGCCCTTCAGAATTTCCGTCAGCAACGATGCGGACGCCGTCGAAATCGCGCAGCCTTGACCTTCGAAACTCACGTCTTTGATCACGCCGTTTTCCACGACCAGATACAGCGTAATGCGGTCACCGCACAACGGATTAAAGCCTTTCGCTAAACGATTCGGCTCGAACAGCCGGCCAAAATTGCGCGGCCGCTTGTTGTGGTCGAAGATGACTTCCTGATAGAGATCGGATAGGTCGGACATCAGGCAAACACTTTCAGGACTTTGC
>JBKJHT010000050.1:0-68114 GCA_046598945.1 Burkholderiales bacterium
GTTGGCTGATTGTTGTGGGCTGCTCATTTGTTCTAGTAACCACCCGCACAAGGGGTGGCTTGATCGGACTTGAAGCGCGTGTGTGATGTGTGCTAGTTCTAGTAACCACCCGCACAAGGGGTGGCTTGATCAGATCAGTTGCCCTCCATTGATTACGCAGCTTTCTCACCATGACCCGCGTTCAAAAAATCAACCATTTTTGCCGATTCCCAGCCACCAATCGCGATTTTTTTGATTAAATGTCCATCACTCAATACGTCGAAAGTACCGCTGATTTCACCGCACCCCCGCGCAGTCTGTGCGCCCAATAAAGGGCGCAGGCTTAACGCATTCAACGCTAACTCGATCATCGGCAGATCCCGGTCACGGACGTTCTCAATGACCATGCGCCCAATCAGGTCGATGCCAGCCGGCAGTGCGTAGTAGCCCACCAGCGTGCGCGTGCTGTTCTGCATCGCGCCCATGCTGGCCTCATATTTTTCGACTAACTGCTCGGCCTTTAGAAGCGCTTCGTCTAAGTCCGCAGTCGGCTCGCCTTTTTTTGCCGATGCCTTGATCTTGCGCTGCAAGTCCTTCACCACGCTCGCGGCTTGTGCCCGCGAACTGTTTGCCTCCGTGCGCCCGAGGAACGATTCACGATCGGATTCGCTGATCAGGTCTAGCACGCCATCGGTATCGTCGAGGTCTTTGCGCACACCGCTGAACGCCTCCGGAAGAATGTTGTTCGCCGGAACAAAATGGCTGACCAGCAGGCGCGATTTGACGCTCATGCCGCAGCCAAACAAATCAATGACCGGATTCTCCTCGCGTGTCGCCTTCAATTTAAGCAGATCGACATCCTGCTTTTCTTCGCTGGCCGAGTCTTGTCCGATCAAGTCCGCATAGGCGCGTTGTAAGGTGTAGTGTTTGCCGGCATCGGCTGCAACGCGCATGGCATCGGTGACGATGGCGCGGCGCAAAAACCCGCGCATTGTGGTCGATGGCAAGTAGGCGGTCTGCTGCTTGTTACCGTCGGCATCAACGCCACGCGTCATGAGCGGGAAGTTCTTATATCGGTTCGCGATCGCGCCCTCCGCGATTGGCATGGCGATGGACAGCGGGGATTCGGTACGAACACTTGCTTTGATGATTAAGTTTTTCATTTTCTTGTTCCTGTGGATTAGATGATTAACAGTCCGAAACCAAATGCGCGCCCCGTGCTGCCCACGCCATTTTGTAGGGCTAACGCAAACTTATCTGCGTCGGTTACTTTTAACGCCCCCGCAAAATCGGTGCGATCCACGGTGAATTTCTGACCGGTCTTTTCTACCGTCGCAAAATCCGCCGCACAGTTCACTGTCAGCAAATCAAACCCGTAGCGCTCGCCCTGACGCGCCAGCCACGCATGGCGGCTACGCCAATCTGAAACCGGGAAATAACTGCGCTTGCCTTTTGTCTTTTTGCTCACACTCGCCCGCAACTGGAATACACGTACCTCGCCCGCCCCTGGTTGCTCGACTGGTGCGGCATCTTCGCTAATTTTCGCGCCCGTACGGATGATCACGCGGTCGCCACAATCTCTAAATAGCACCTTCTCACCTGCCACGAGCCCAGCGGTGGTTCGGTGCAGCGCGTATCCCGTTGTTGTCGATGGCTTAGGCAATATGTAGTCTTGAATCATGTTGCGGTTCCCTTTTTTCGCTGTTTGAATAAAACTTTGTGTGTCTTGCACCCATCTTTCTCGGGCTCGACGGTGTAGTCGAATGTCTCGACGCCTTTAGGCGAGCAAACGCGAACGGCGCGAAGATCGTACGTGATAAACAAATTCCCCACCGGTACCGGCTTTTTGTCGAACTCCATCAGGATCGCCGGCGTGCCATCCCAGTTGTCGAGCAAATCGGCGAATGCCTCGTAACGGGTCGTCTTGTCCAAATACGTGATGCCTGTAGCGGCCAGGCGGAACTGCATAGTCGCGCCGGCCGGCTTGATAATTGCCCAACCCGACGCGATGCGTTGTTTTGCGCCCCCCTTCGCCATCGCATGCCCACTGGACAAAGCCCCTTGCGCGTCGCCCACTGCGTCGCCGGTTTGAGTTACCAGGTGCCGGCCAAAAGCCTGATTTAATAGTTCAATGGCGTTCATGGTGTGCACTTTCACAACGACGGCGCATAGCACGCCGCGCGGTTCAGCACATTCCAGTACGCGGGTCGCCATGCGGCATCGAAAATTGGCAACGAGGTATCTCCGGTAAACATATTGATCGGCACGGGGCGCAGCGGTTCGCCGGCATAGCCGACCAGACCATCGAGTTCACCGTCGTCAAAAGTCCACTCGGAAACCTCACCGAAACCAGATGCCCGACGCTTGCCGATGAATTGGATGGGTCGCAGCAATCGTTCAGCCTCATCAGCGGCGCCTTCGGCATACCAGGTGATCTCCGGTGCGGCAAACGCAGCATATGAATTCATGACGTTCGTTAACGACGTGTCGAATTTCTTATGCAGTTGGCCGTGCTTGTTTTTCTTGATCAAGTCTGGGTCAATTGAATGCGTTTCACGCAACCCAGCAATGAACCCCTGTCGGATTTTGTCGATCGGCTCGAACACCGCAGCGGATGCGTGAAACAATCCGCTTGTCTGCTTAATTGGTACCGCCGCGTGCGCCGCCTCAACGTTGCGCAATTCATCGAACAATTGCGCCGCCAAGATGCCGTCAAGCGTCATATGCCCGAGCTTGATAAACGGCGACTTCATCGTCGCGGTAACTCTGAATCTCTTATGCAACTTGGTTCCCCTTTCCTGAGATAAGCCCATTTGGCGCCGCGTAAACGATGTAGTGCATTATGCCGGCCCGACCTAGTTACGAACTACGTTCTATTTGGGCTGTCCGCCGTGTGCGGAGAGTTGGGGAGGTTTTGACGGCGTAAACTAATGACATTCGTAAAGTCACTTCCCAACAAAGAATTGGAAGATATTTCGGTATGTTAACGGCGTCGATCTGCTCTCAACATGCGTGGTAAAAAAGACACTCGGTGTAGATTTCAAACGACGGTTGTTGCTAGCAAGTGCATCGTTTTGAAGTTACGGTCTTGGCTGGCACGAGACCGCAAGTGCAGCCTTGTGTGCGAAAACTTCCGTTTCTTGAAGTGCCCCTACACATGCCTTTTGATGTCCATGCTTTGATGCAGGACGCGCACAATCCGAATGCCCTGCTTCTTGGCCCTATAAATCACAATACGCGATTAATATTCAAACCGCCGCAAGTTTGGCGCCAATTCCTGCGCGCTGCTTCCTTGCATCGGATGTTCTGCAAGCGCGGCGAAGCGCTCGTGTAAGCCCAGAAGATACGCCCTCGCCTGTTCCAATCCGAAATTGAGGATCGTGTATTCGTAAATGCCAGCGAGATCGGCATCGGCTTTTGATAAGAGTTTATAGTCGGCCATCCGCACGCAGCCGGGATTCGACTTCCTTCATGATCTGCGGGATGGTGCGAACGCTGTCGGCGCTGTTCAATCCTTCCTCAATCGCGATCTTGAGGGTTTGAAATTTAGCGCTGTCTTGGTCGCGTCGGATCAAGTCGCGGATATATTCGCTGTCGTTCGTGAAGTCACCGGCTTCAATTTGCGCTTTGATCCATTGATCTTGCTGATCCGTGACGGTGATGGTTTTTCGGGTGGTGCCCATGGTAGGTCTCCAAAAACTCGGAAATTCATACTATTGATGCTTTTATCAACTTTTCATCATACATCGTTATGTCCACCAGTCAATCGTTACCCCTGTTGGCACAACCGCCGAGCAAGTCTTATCCCAGCGATGCGGCATCACCCAACCCAGTACTGTTCGGTTAGCCGTTCGGGTTGAGCCTGTCGAGGCCCATTCACCCTTCGACAGGCTCAGGACGAACGAGCTTAAGCGAACAGCATTGTCACCCAACCCGCACCGGCCGACGCACCGCCCAATCAGGGCGTTCAGGTAGGCTATCCCATTGAAGTCTCGGACGAGTTAAAGGCGTTGTCGTGCTCGACGTCACACGCCGCAGCGCGACGGAATTGCGCGCATTGCTGCGTCAACACCATTGGGGGTATGGCGTGGCTATGTGATCTATTCCATCGCCGCACTTCGGCGTCAGAAGAAGTCAAATCCGAGCGCATCGTGCATATAACCGCAATCTCGATTACGCCGGACGGTTAGGCTACGGTAGCGACTTCACCCGCATCGGCATCTATGTCGACGGCGTCAAGATCGCCAGCCCGAATACCGCGCCGGACTGGAAGAACAGGCTGGAAGCCGCACCGGATATGGCTGCTGGCAACGCCCTACTCTTCCGGTTTCTTTTTCCCGCTCTGTGCTAAATCTTGGTGGATGACTTTGCCATAGCTGGCAAAGTTGTAGGCCGTGCCGCTGGCCTTGGCGACTTGGCGAACCGCCGACCAATCGGGCTGATAATCGATCGGCACAAAGCGCGTCGCGCCATCGAAGACGTTCTTCAATTCATCGCTAAACTGAAAATTGAAAAAACATTCGCGCACGCGCTTGGCCAGATCCGGCGCGAGATCATGGGCGTGAACAAACGCGGAGGTCGGGAACGGATCGCTGCGGAAAATAATGCGAAAGTCATTCGCCTTGATCTGCCCGCGCCGCACCATCCGATCAAACACGGACGACGATAACACCGCCGCATCGTAGTCGCCCGACGACACGCCGAGCACGGACTGATCGTGTTTGCCGGAATAGACGACGCGGTAGTCCACGTCGGGCTTTAGCCCATGGGCGGGAAACAAAGCGCGCGGCGCAAGGTTGCCGGAATTCGACGTGACCGAGGTGTGCGCAATCGTTTTGCCCTTAAGATCCGCCAGGCTGGCATAGGGCTGATCGCTGCGCACCAAGACGATCAAACGATAACCTTGAATTCCCTCCGCCACCCCCTTCGCGGCAAAGGGCACGGCGCCCGCCAGATTCACCGCGAATCCGGTGGTGCCGGTGGAAAATGCGGCGATATGTAAGTTGCCCGTGCGCAGCGCGTCGACTTCGCTGTTATTCGTCTGAATGGCGCGAAACCGAATCGGCTTGCCAACACAGCGTCCGAGATATTCGGCGAACGGTCGCCACATTTTCGCGAACATCATCGGGTCTTCAATCGGACTGTAGCTGAAAATGAGTTCCGCCGGATCTTTGAGCTTGCTGGGACTTCTAGGCAAGTCGGCTACCAGATCGTGATTCTCATCACAATAGATAATGTCGAGTTCGCCTCGATTACCGCACGTCTGCGCCTGGGCGGCCCCGCTCAATGCGCAGAACACACCAAGCGCGAAGGCCGTTCTCGCGCGTTTATTTATTCTTGTCGGCGGCACGATAGCTGATGCGATAGACCACACCATTTTGATCATCGGAAAGAAGCATCGCACCGTCTGGCATGAGCAAAAAATCGACCGGTCGGCCCCAGTTGCGTTGGCCGTTTAGCCAGCCTTCCGCGAACGTCTCCTGGAATTTTTCACCTTTGTCGTTGGCGCTGATGCGCACGACTTTATAGCCGCTCTTTTGGCTGCGGTTCCAGGAGCCGTGCTCGGCAACGAACACGCTGTTGCGATATTCGGCAGGGAACATGTTACCGCTATAAAAACGCACCCCAAGCGGCGCGACGTGGGCGCCCAGATTGACTTCCGGCGCCACAAATTCGCTGCAATTTCGCTTGCGTCCAAATTCGGGATCGGGCGTGTCGCCTTGGTGGCAATAAGGAAATCCGAAATGCAGCCCCGCTTTCGGCGCCCGATTCAGTTCGCAAGAAGGAACATCATCACCCATCATGTCGCGGCCGTTGTCGCTAAACCACAGCTCTTTGGTTTGCGGATGCCAATCGAAACCGACACTGTTGCGCACGCCGTGCGCGAACACTTCCAGTTGCGACCCGTCGGGCTTCATACGCATAATGCTCGCGTAGCGATCGGAGACCGCCTCGCACACATTGCACGGCGCGCCGACCGGTACGTAGAGCCAACCATCGGGGCCGAACGCAATGTATTTCCAGCCGTGATGCATTTCGCGCGGCAACTTGTCGGTGACAACGACGGGTTTGGGCGGATTACTCAGATTGGCTTCAATGTTGTCGTAGCGCAGGATGCGATTGATCTCGGCAACGTATAGCGAGCCATCGCGAAACGCGACGCCGTTCGGCACGTTCAGGCCGCTGGCGAGGGTAATGACTTGGTCGGCTGTTTGATCGCCGTTCTTGTCGACCAATGCGTAGACTTCGCCACCGCCACGCGTACCGACGAACACCGTGCCGTTTTTGCCCAGCGCCAGGGAGCGCGCGTTCGGCACATCGGCGGCATACACGGCGATGGAAAATCCCGGTGGCAATTTGATTTGATCGAGCGGCAAGGCAGCCCGGGCCGATGCAGCCAGCAGGCCCAACATGAGTACGCTACTAAACAACAATTTCATCTAAATACTCCTTGGAGAACCTTATCCAGAGCGGCTCTCCGGCCTATTCTTCGCGCCACCAGGTTTGCGTGCGGCCAATTAGGGCAATGCCGATGTAGCCTCGGACATCAAGTTTTTTTCCGCTATCGATCAGCTTCATTTTACAGCGGTAAATCTTGCCGTTTTCCGGATCGAGGATTTCGCCGCCCTTGAATTCATTACCGTCTTTTTTCAGACCCCACATGAAGGTCATGCCCTGGATTTTCTGATTCTTGCGCGGCGCATCGCATTTCTCGCACACTCGCTCGGGGTTGTCATCTTCGCGCAAACCCTTTTCGACGATGCCTTTGTACTCGCCGTTTTCCTCAACAATGCGCACCAGGGAACGTGGCTTGTTGGTTTTATCGTCTATGGTTTTCCACAGGCCAACCGGGCCATCTGCAGCAAACGAAAGCGGCGCGAACAATAATAACGTCAAGATAAGAACGAAACGACCCATCAATGCTTTTCTCCTCGAAAAATACTGCTAGGTCTGCGGCGACGGCTGGCGATCCTGCAAAATATCTTCGACGCGCAGTCCAACCCATTTCTTGATCTTCGGGTGAGTCAAAATATAAAACTGGTTGGCCGCAATCGCCGCGAACACGATCTCCGCCACCATCGGCGCGCTCACTTTTCCCGATTGGATTGCATGTCGAGCCGACTCTTCCAATTTAATATCGTCCGCTTCCTTTCGTTCCACGCTATTTTGCAGATCGTCCGGACGGTTGCGCGCGGAATCCCAAATCGCCGTGTTTACCCACGCAGGGCACAATACCGACACATCGATGTTCGCACCGCGGCGCTTGAGGTCGTGATACAGCGTTTCCGATAGCGTTACCACGCCGTGTTTCGCAACGTTGTAAGCGGCCATACCTTGGGTCGAGAGCATGCCAGCGACGGACGCGGTATTGATAATATGGCTCGGCGAAGCTTGCTTCAACATGATCGGCGTAAACACGCGCACGCCATGAATCACGCCCCATAAATCGACGCCCAACACCCATTCCCAATCGGCGACGCTGGTTTCCCAGGCGGTTTTGTTGAGTGCGACGCCGGCGTTGTTGAACAATAAATGCACCGCGCCAAAACGCTCCATGGTCTTGTCGGCCAGTTGTTCCACATCTTCCGCAATCGCGACGTTGGTGCGCACCGCTAACACCTCGACGCCTTGACCGGCGAATTCCATCTGCGCTTGTTTCAGCGCACGCTCTTCGATATCCGAGAGTACCAGCTTCATGCCCTTTTTCGCCGCGAAGCGTGCAATCTCCAGGCCCAGTCCACTGGCGCCGCCGGTGATGACGGCGACTTTATCCTTGAACTCTTTCATCTTGTTTGGCGACCCCTAGCAATGGCAGTTTTAATCGGCGTTGCAGTATTTAGAAGTTGCGCAGCGCACCACATTTCGCCGGCTTACGCGGATCGTCCTCCGCAAGAATCGCCTTCGCCGCTTTCATGTGCTCATTGCGCCAGCATTCCGAACCCAGGCGCACCGCCATCAAGTCATGGCCCAGGCAGATCAAGTAACCATCGGCGATCAAACCGCTATCCTTGCAAAACCGGCCCTCGATGATTTCCGCCTGCCCCATTTTTTGGTAGGTACTCAATTCGATTTTAGGATCGAAACATTGCGCCATGTATCGCGTCAGATCGTCGAGCGTGCAAGCAGTGGCGGCGTGGATCGGCAACGACGGCAGCATCAGCAACAGCACGGCTGCGATGGCGCGTAATAATTTCGTACGGAATGTCATGGCACGCCTTCGATAGAGTTTTAGTTACAAGCCGCCGGCTTGCGTGGATCGTTTTCGGGAATCAAATTCACCGCGAGTTCCAGCATCGCCGGCGCACCGCAGCCCATGATGCTTTTGACGGCATCGGGATTGTCACCTTGGCAGCGGAACATACCGTCACGCGTTAAATCGCCTTTGCCGCAGAACCGCCCTTTGACTAAATCATCCAGCCCTGCTTTCTGATAATCGGACGGCGCGCTGATACTCAGACACGCCGTGATATGCGTAGCCATGCCTTCGCGATTGCATAAATCCCGAGCAGCAACCGCCGTCGTAGAAAGCACCGCGAGGGCGCCGAAAATAATCGGTACGACAGTATGTTGGAGTTTCATTTTGCTTTTACCAGTAGTGGAAAAGATTAACTAAATTCTGCCGCTGCAATCGGCCGGCTTGCGGGTTTCGTTATCGGCAATGGCCTGCTTCGCCGCCGCCGCGTGGGATTCCGTCTTGCACGCAAGAATCGTTTTAACTTGATTAATATCATGCAGCCAACAGGACATCACGCCATCGGCCACAAACGGCGGTTTGCCGCAAAAATGACCCTTGAGGATATTGTCGCGACCATCCTGCTGTAATTTGGAAAGATCTTTTTGTGCGGGATCAAGACACCAGGTGATCAGCGCTGCGATTTCGTCGATCTTGCAACCCAGGTCGTATTCCGCACGTGCCGCGCCATTGATTGCAAAAACTATGGTTGCCGCGGCGATAGTTGTCCACCACTTCATATTAATTCCTTCGTTAAATTCGTTCGATGATAGTCGCCGTCGCCATGCCATGGCCGATGCACATGGTCTGCAAACCGAACTGACCGCCGCTGGCTTCCAGACCAACGAGCATTTTTGCCATCAACCCGCCGCCGGTTGCCCCGAGCGGATGACCATGGGCAATCGCACCGCCCCATGGGTTAACTTTGTCCATATCCGGTTTGATCTCACGCGACCAGCCCAACACTACGGTGGCGAACGCTTCGTTGATTTCAAACCAGTCGATATCCGCCACACTCAGCCCCGCCTTCTTTAACGCCAATTGCGTCGCCGGGATGACACCCATCAATTGCAACGTTGGGTCGGAACCCACCACCACACGCGCGCGAAATCTTGCCCGCGGCTTGAAGCCATCGGTCGTCGCTACGTCACGATCGGCCAACAATACCGCCGACGCGCCATCGGAAATTTGGCTGGCATTGGCGGCCGTCACCACGCCGTTGCCGGCGGGACGGAATACCGTCTTTAATTCCGCCATGCGCTGCTCGTCGATCACCTCGCGCACGCCTTCATCGCGCGTGAAATTCGCCACTGCGGCGTGGGGATCGACACCGGGGGTCATGATCACTTCTTTATTGCGCTCGGCTTTCGCGGCCGCCGTCGCCTTGCGATGGCTATCCTTGGCGAAATCGTCGACATCTTTGCGCGTCAGCCCCCATTTCTCGGCAATGCGCTCAGCGCTTTCACCCTGATGAATCAGATCATGTTGTTTGAACAACTCGGGGTTGAGCAACTCGAATCCTTGGGTCGATTGTCCGAGGGAAATATCCAGAAACATCGGCACCCGCGTCATGCTCTCGACGCCGCAACCGATGGCGTATTGCATATCCCCCGCCGCAATAGCTTGAGCGGCAAAATGCACCGCTTGCTGCGACGAGCCGCACATGCGATTCAGCGAAACGCCCGGCACTTCAACAGGAAAACCGGCTAGCAACACGCCGAGGCGCCCAGGATTGGCGCCTTGCTCACCGGCGAGCGTCACCGTGCCGTTGACAACGTCCTCGATCTTTGCCGGATCGATGCCCACTCGATTCACCAAACCCTTCAACGCGTGAGCCAACAAACTATCGGGGCGCGTCTCGCGCAATGCGCCGCCGCGGCGGCCGAAAGGCGTGCGCACCGCCTCCAAAATTACTGCTTCTGACATACCATGCTCCGTAGCCCAATCAATCAAGAATGGCATACTACCAGATTAATGTTTCAGAATTATTTGCACTACCTCGCCAGACGCTAATAGCCACGCGCTTCCTAGCGTATGCCACGCCACGAATCAAGCTGGGCGCGGCGCTTGGCGGCATCTTGAAATTCAATCCGACACCCGGCTATTTCGTGATATTTTTGACGAGTACGAATTGAGGGTGAGCGGCGAAATCGAAACAGGTGATAAGCCAAACGCCTTATCCCGACTTACGTTTGGCAAGGTATGCCTGGAGAGGCGTACTGCTATTGGCTTGCAGCCCGGTGCTGATTTTTTCACATTAGGCAACTCACGCGCTTTGCGGGTATCATAGTTTCATTCGATATAGAGAATTTCTATGCAACGTTTTGATGTCATCGTCATCGGCAGCGGTTTGGCCGGTATGTCCGTCTCGTTGCGCTTGGCCGAACGCGGCAAACGCGTCGCGCTGGTTACCAAACAACAACTCATCGACGGCGCCAGCAATTGGGCGCAAGGCGGTATTGCCGCGCCGATCGCCGACGACGATTCCACCGACGATCACGTCAAAGACACCATCATCGCCGGCGCCGGTTTGAACGACGCCGCGGCGACGCGCTTTGTCGTCGAACATGCCAAGGACGCGATCGAATGGCTGGTGGCGCGCGGCGTGCCGTTCACGCGCGACGAAACCAGCCCGCTCGGTTTTCACCTTACGCGCGAAGGCGGCCACAGCCATCGGCGCATTTTGCATGTCGAGGATGCCACCGGCCATGCGGTGCAACTCACGCTCACGGAGCAGGTGCAGCGGCAGCCGAATATCACGCTGTTCGAACATCACATCGCCATCGATCTCATTACCGGCAAACGCTTGGGCCGCGACGAACAGCGTTGTTACGGCGCCTACGTGCTGGATAAAACCACCGATGAAGTGCTGACCATCGCCGCGCCAAATTCGGTGCTCGCCGCCGGCGGCACGGGGAAAGTTTATCTTTATACGACGAATCCCGACATTGCCACCGGCGACGGCGTCGCCATGGGCTGGCGCGCCGGTTGCCGCGTCGCGAACATGGAATTCATTCAGTTTCATCCGACCTGCTTGTTCCATCCGCACGCGAAATCATTTTTGATTACCGAAGCGGTGCGCGGCGAAGGCGGCTTGTTAAAACTCGCCGACGGCACGCGCTTTATGCCGTCCCACGACGAGCGCGCCGAGTTGGCGCCGCGCGATGTCGTCGCCCGCGCCATCGATTACGAAATGAAAAAACGCGGCCTCGATTGTGTCTATCTCGACATTTCGCATAAGCCTGAATCTTTTTTGCGCGAGCATTTTCCCAACATCACGAAGCGTTGCATGGAGCTCGGCATCGACATCTCCAAACAGCCGATTCCCGTGGTGCCGGCGGCGCACTATAGTTGCGGCGGCGTGATGGCGGATCTGAACGCGCGCACCGATGTCGATAATCTCTACGCCGTGGGCGAAGTCGCCCACACCGGCTTGCATGGCGCCAATCGCTTAGCGAGCAACTCGTTGCTCGAATGTTTGGTTTTCGGCCAGACCGCGGCGCAAGACATACTCAACTCGGCGCCAGTCGATGTTCCCGACTTGCCGCCCTGGGATGAAAGCCGCGTCACCGATGCCGATGAAGAAATCGTCATCTCCCACAATTGGGCGGAACTACGCCGCTTCATGTGGGACTACGTTGGCATCGTGCGCACCACCAAACGCTTGCAGCGTGCGCAGCATCGCATTAAATTATTGTCGGACGAAATTAACGAGTATTACAGCAATTTCCGCATCAGCAATGATTTGATCGAATTGCGTAATTTGGTGCTGAGCGCCGACCTCATCGTGCAATGCGCGCTGGCGCGCCACGAAAGCCGCGGCCTGCATTACAGCTTGGACTATCCATTTATTGCCGGACAGGCGCTGAACACCGTGCTCACGCCGCCTCGCTCCACCTACGCGCCGCGCGACCGTGCTGGGTAAAACCGAACCGATTTATCTGACGGCGCAGATTCGTCTGATCGAGCGCGCTGCGGTCGACGACAATCCGCGCATCCAACTCATGGAGCGCGCCGGCGCGGCCGCGGCGGACATCGCCCGTAGTGTGCTCGGCGAAAACGCCACCCGCATCCTGGTGCTCGCCGGCCCTGGCAACAACGGCGGTGATGCCTACGTAGTCGCGCGTCTTTTGAAACGCTGGTTTTATCACGTCGATCTGGTGTCGCCGGGCGACCCGACAAAAATCGTCGGCGACGCCGCCGCCGCGTTCACGATGTGGCAAGAAGCCGGTGGCAGCATCAGCGCCGCCATCCCTACCGATCAACGCTATGACTTAGTAATCGATGGTCTGTTCGGTGTAGGCCTGACACGTGAAATTTCCGGCGCTTATCGCAAACTGATTGCACAAGTGATCGAGCTCAACGTGCCGGTACTCGCCCTGGATATTCCCAGCGGGCTCGATAGCGATACCGGCATGGTCAAGGGCATCGCCTTGCCTGCGCGCGACACGGTGACCTTCATCGCGTTAAAACCCGGCCTGCTCACCCGTGATGGCCCCGACTACTGCGGCAACGTGCGCGTCGCCGACCTCGGACTCGCGGCGGAAGAATATGTCGGCGCCGATGGCCGTTTGCTGCTTGATGTCACGATTAAAAATCTGCTTGGCCCGCGCAAAAAAAATTCACATAAAGGCCAGTTCGGCGACGTCGCGATTATCGGCGGCGCTGAAGGCATGGTGGGCGCGCCATTGCTCGCGGCGCGGGCGGCGCTCAAGCTTGGAGCCGGACGCGTGTTTGCCGGCCTGGTTGCAAAGGACGCGCCGAACGTCGATCCGCAATACCCCGAACTGATGTTGCGCGAGGGAGAAGAAATTCTGAGCTTGGCGAACATCCGCGCCCTCGTCGTCGGGCCCGGCTTGGGCAAATCTGTCGCGGCGAAACGCCTATTGGTGCGAGCCATCGAGACAGACTGGCCGTTATTGATCGACGCGGATGCACTGACCTGGATCGCCGCAGAGCCGGACCTGCAACTCGCGTTACACAATCGCGAAGCGACGACGATCATCACCCCCCACCCCGCCGAAGCCGCGCGACTCCTTGGCACCCTAACCGGCAATGTGCAAAACGACCGCCTCGCCGCCGCGCGCGAGTTGGTCAATCAACTGCACAGCCATGTCGTATTGAAAGGCGCCGGCAGCATCTGCATCACCCGCGACGGTAAATGGCACATCAACACCAGCGGCAATCCCGGTCTCGCCAGCGCCGGCATGGGCGATGCGCTGGCGGGCATGATCGCGGCTCTGATGGCGCAAGGATTGAGTGCCGAACATGCCATGCTGTACGGCGTTTATCTACACGGCGCAGCGGCCGATCATTGCGTCGCCAACGGCGTCGGACCCATCGGCCTCACCGCGAGCGAAGTCATCGATGCGGCGCGGCAGGTTATCAATACCTGGGTCGGGAATGGGAATCAATAGTTAGGCAATCGGCCTGGCGGGGTGGCCTAGGGCCAGAGCCAAGCTGGATGCGACTCCCCACACTATTGAACGCGTGCGGATGCTCCAGATGAACTGAAGAAAGCCCTCGCGACTTACACCGAGAGCGGCGGCACCGGCAAGACGGCGATCGATCAAGCCGAAGCGGTGGCGGTGATGTTGGAGAAGTACGAAGTGTGTTGTGGTTTGTTCCGTGGCTTCGATTTCTCAAAGTGGAACACAGGCACGCCGCAACATCGGCTCTCGCTTTTCCCGGCCGCGCAGGAACAAATTCTCAAGCAAGATGACGGCAAGGCCAGGCTGCTGCGGGCGGTGACGGATTGTAGGTCAAGCGTTCGCGCTCGCAGTACCGCATGACGAAGCATTCCGCATCCGCGATGACGTAGGGGTTTTTCAGGCGGTGCGCGCGGTGCTCGCGAAAAACACGCCGTACGAGCAGAAAACCGACGAAGAGCTGTAGCATGCCATTCGGCAAATCGTTTCTAATGCGATGATGTCCGAAGGTGTGGTCGACATCTTCGCTGCGGCCGGATTGAAGAAAAAGGACATCTCGATTCTTTCGGACGAATTTTTGGCCGAAGTGCGCGACATGCCTCAGCGCAACCTCGCGGTGGAATTGCTGCAGAAACTACTCAAGGGCGAGATCAAGGCGCGCGACAAGCGCAACGTCGTGCAGGCCCGCTCATTTGCCGATCTGCTCGAGCAGGCCGTGCGTAAATACCAGAACCGCGCCATCGAAACCGCGCAGGTGATCGAAACGCTGATCCAGCTCGCCAAGGATATGCGCGCCGCTGCGGTGCGCGGGGAGAAACTTGGACTCAGCGACGACGAGCTCGCGTTCTACGACGCGCTTGAAGTGAACGACAGCGCCGTCAAAGTTCTGGGCGAACCAACGTTACAAAAATTGCCCGTGAGCTAGTCGAAACAGTGCGCAAGAATGTCACCATCGACTGGACCATGCGCGAAAACGTGCGCGCACAGTTGCGCGTGATCGTGGAACGCATTTTGCGCAAGTATGGATACCCGCCGGACAAGCAGGAGAAGGCGACGCAGACAGTGCTTGAACAAGCAGAAGTGCTTTCCGCGGAATGGGCAATCGCGTAGTGGCCGGGAAATGGAATAGGCTATGTAAATTCACAAGACATGCGGCGATGAAGAGAATGCTTTGCTTTCTAATCACCGAAAGTACCGCGCCGACGACGTCCAAAGGCGAAAGATTCCGATGTGGCCCGAGCCTTGACAGAGGTGCATGCTGAACCGATTGTAGTGCGGCCGTTTCGGGAAGGGAATCGCGTTTGCTGGCGTTCCTGATGGCCTTGCAATCTGGGCTACCGTCATTGGATTTCGGTCCTTTGTCCGGCCGTGGCAAACGCGCGTATATAGCCGGCATTCACGCCGCATTGGGCCGCGACTACGTGCCGCTGACCAGAATGTTTGCGCGCTTTATCGACCAGTTGCGGCGACGCGCCGTTTCCAATGGGCGATGAAGACCTCAATGCTGGCCGGCGCATCGACACGTATTCCGTTGGCGAATGGGCACGGATGCCTTCGACTGCGGAAAAGGACGGGCACGAGCTGTTTGCGCGCTGCGACTCCAAGGCGACACCGGCGCGAACTCATGACACGGCCTCGGCATCCGGTGCAACAGATGTTGTTACAGGACAAGCAGTTCATCGCAAAGCTGGCAAAAGTCATCAAGCAAGCCGCTTGAGTGTTGCCGGAGGGGTAGCAGCGACGTGAGGTACGGACAGAAATTGGCTCAGAAACTTCAAGCCTAATTGTTTTAAGGAGCGCATCGATAGTGCCTCTCCAGGCATCCCATCCCACGACCAGGTGGCCCAGGGCCAGGCAAGCTGGATGGGGGCCGTGGCTCAGCGGCAAGATGGGTTTCGCCGAAGGCTCTACCCATCCTACACATTGCGATCCTATTCCCGTTGCCAATGCCCCGACTTACCGCCGATTTTTTCCACCAGCCTTACGCCTTCCATGCGCATGCCGCGATCAACCGCTTTGCACATGTCATAAATGGTGAGCAACGCGATTTGTACCGCCGTTAGTGCTTCCATTTCCACACCGGTGCGACCGACCGTCTCCGTGGTGGCTTCGCAATGCACAGCGTGCTTTGTTTCATCTAACGTAAACTCCACCGCGACGCGCGTGAGCGGAATCGGGTGGCACAGTGGAATCAGTTCCCAGGTGCGTTTCGCACCTTGAATCGCAGCGATGCGCGCGATGCCTAAGACGTCGCCTTTTTTTGCCGTACCCTCTTTCACCATCGCGAATGTCGCCGCTTGCATGAAGATGCTCCCGACCGCGCGCGCGATTCGATGGGTTTCGGCTTTCGCGGCAACGTCAACCATGTGGGCTTGACCCCGTTCATCGAAATGGGTAAGCGGATTTGTCATCGCAAGCTAAGGAACTATAGAGAGAAAGCCGGTATCATAGCACTATGAAATTCATCGCATTATTCACCGCAACTTGCCTGGTGGCGCAACCGACGCTGGCGGCAAATGACCTGCCCGATCTGGGCGAAAGCGCGCAAAGCGTGTTCACGCCGCAGCAGGAACGCGCCTTGGGCAACAACATCATGGCGGAGATTCGCGCCTACAAAGATTACGACGACGATCCGGAAGTGGTGGACTATCTCAATTCGCTCGGCAATCGATTAGTGTCGAACAGCACCGACCGTGGCCGCGCCTTTGAATTTTTCTTGATGCGCGATAACACGTTGAATGCCTTCGCGCTGCCCGGCGCCTTCGTCGGGGTGCACTCCGGGTTGCTGCTCGCGGCGGAGAGCGAATCGGAACTCGCCTCGGTGCTTGCTCACGAAATCGGCCACGTCACGCAACGCCATATTGCACGGCAAATTGCCGGACAAGAGCGAACCGGTTGGGCCACGCTCGCTGCGTTGGCGCTGGCAATTCTGGTGGCGCGCTCCAACGCACAAGCGGCGCAGGCGGCAGTCGCCGGCGCGCAGGCAGCGAGTATTCAATCGCAACTCGATTACACGCGAGAGTACGAACGCGAAGCGGATCGCACCGGCGTTGAGTTGCTGAGTAAGACCGGTTTTGATGCGCGCGGCGCCGTGTCGTTTTTCGAGCGCCTGCAACGCAATAACCGCGTCTACGAAACCAACGCGCCGCAATATCTGCGCACCCACCCGCTCACCAGCGACCGCATCGCCGATATTCAAAATCGCGTCGAGCAACTGCCGATCAAGCAAGCGCCGGACAGTTTGGATTTTCAACTCGTGCGCGCCAAGCTGCGCGCCCTACTCCACCCGACTAAGGATGCCTTGCGCTACTTCGATGGGCTGCGCCAGGAAGCGCCCAACGCCAGTCACGAGAATGCCGTGGTTGCAAGCTATGGCCTGGCGACGGTGTTACGTCGCATGAATGATTTTGCCGGCGCCGAAAAAGCCTTAGCGCCTGCGCGCAAAAAAGCGCCCAACGCACTGACGGAAAATCTTGCGGCGAAAATCAAGCGCGATTTGAAGGATCCAAAAGCTGCCCTCGGGATTTATCAAACCGGCCTGGAACAGTTTGGCGACAGCCGTGCGTTGAGTTACGGTTACGCCGAAACCTTGATCGAAACCAACGACAGCAAACGAGCGCTGGCGTTTATCGCAGATCGTTTGCTGCTCAGCAGCGGCGACGCGGATCTCTATGATCTACAGGGTAAAGCTTACGCCGCGCAAGGAAAAAAACTGCTGCAGCATCAATCCCTCGCCGAAGCCTACGTGCGCATCGGTAATCTATCCGCCGCCGTCGACCAACTGCAAATCGCTGCACATAGCGGCGACGGCGATTACTATCAGCAATCGAGCGTGGAGGCGCGCCTGAAAGAATTACGCACCGAGCTCGCCGCCGAAAATAAACAGAAAAAACCTAAGCCAAATTAAACTTTTTATGTCACGTATCTTGAACATGGCCTCTCTCGGCCTCACTTTTATGGTGGGATGCCTGTCGTGCGGGCTCGCCGCCGCAGGCGAAAAAAACGAAATGACCGGCCGCGAACTCGCCTTCAGCACTGCGAAAGGTAATTGCCTCGCCTGCCATCAAATCCCGGGCGATCCAGCGGCCGTCACGTCGGCCAACATCGGTCCGCCCCTGGCCGCCATGCGGGCGCGCTTTCCCGATCGTGCGCGATTGCGGGCGCAGGTTTGGGACGCCACCGCGTTCAATCCCAACACCGTCATGCCGCCGTTTGGTAAGCACAAAGTCCTCAGCGACGACGAAGTTGATAAAATAATCGATTACATTGCAGGTTTATGAGAGGCGCGAGGCTAGATGAGTAATTTACGCAGACTGTTTTTGACTCGATGCGCGGCGTTCGGCGCGGCTATGGTAGTCGGCGCGCTGAAACCGTTGCAGGCGTTGGCAGCGGAGTGGAACAAAATTGCTTTCGATGCAAAAACCCTCCCCGAAGCGCTGAAAGGCGCTGGCGTGCAAAACGCCGGCGAGAGCAAGGACATCATCATCAAAGCGCCGGATATTGCAGAGAACAGCGCCGTGGTTCCGGTGGAAGTGCATTGCAAGATTCCCGGTACGCAAATGATTTATCTTTTCGCGGACAAAAATCCGCAGCCCTTGATCGCGCAATTTGCCATCGCCGAAGGCATCGAGCCTTACATTTCTACCCGCATCAAAATGGGTGACACGGGCAACATTCGCGTCGTAGTGCAGGCGGGTGGAAAAAACTACACCGCGACCAAAGAAGTCAAAGTCACCATCGGCGGTTGCGGTTAGCGAGGCAGCACGAATTTGTCGCACGCCTTACCCTCATGGCCCTAGGCCACCCCTTAACCCTCTCCCTCTGGGAGAGGGTTAAGGGTGAGGGTACAGCCTCGCCGAACGGATTACCGTTACAAATTACGTATCGCAAAGCAGCAATTTTTGGAGAACAAGACATATGGCTGATCCGATGAAAATCCGCGCACAAGTTGCGGGCGACATGGCGGACATCAAAATTCTGATGAATCATCCCATGGATACAGGACGCAAGAAAAACGACGAAGGCGAATGGGTCATGGCGTCGGCCCCGCATTTCATTCAGCAAGTCACCATTACGCTGAACGGCAAGACCGTCGTCGATGGCCAATTCGGATCGTCCATCTCGAAGAACCCTTTCCTTGGTTTCAAAGTGAAGGGCGCGAAAGTCGGCGACGAGTTGATCGTGACCTGGGTCGACAACAAAGGCGATCAACGCACCGATAAAACCAAGCTCGAAGCGAAGCCGAGTTAGCCCCATGTCACGGAAGTTTGTGTTGCGCTGGGCTGCTTTGATTTCATTGGCGGCGATTGCCTTCGGCTCTGTCGCAGTCAACACCCAGACCGATCCCGAACAAGATCGTCTGGCGTTTGTCGAACTTTATCAAAAGAAATTTCCCGAGCGGCCGCCTGGCGACTATGTGTTTGGCGCGCTCATGCTGAGCGAGGATGCCAGGCAGCAATACGACAGCATTATGGAATGGCCGCCGTTCGCGCCGGTGATCGACGCCGGCAAAGAGATGTGGGAGAAACCATTCAAAAACGGCAAAACCTACGCGGACTGTTTTCCCAACGGCGGGAAAATGGTTGCGGGCGACTATCCGCAATACGACGCCAAGCTCGGCAAGATCGTCAACTTCGAGATGGCGATCAATCACTGTTTGCTCGCCAATGGCGAGACAGCGCTGAAGATTTCCGACATGAAAACCATGGGCGTGCTGATGTCCTACGCGCGCACTTTGTCGGACGGTATGAAAATGAACATAAAGGTCGATAGTGCCGCCGCACTGAAAAAGTTTGAAGCCGGAAAGCGGTTCTTCTACACGCGCCGCGGCCAGTTGAATTTTGCCTGCGCCTCGTGCCATGTGCAGAATGCGGGAAACATTTTGCGCACGGAAATTCTCTCGCCCACCGTCGGCCAAGCGACCCATTGGCCGGTGTTTCGGGGCGGCGACAACTTAAATACTATCCAAGCGCGTTACAAACGCTGCCTTGAGCAAATTCGCGCCGTGCCGTTAGAGCAAGGCGGCGAGGACTTCAACAATTTGGAATACTTTCATTCCTATTTGAGTAACGGCCTGCCGCTCAAAGCATCGGTCTATCGGAAGTAAGACGCAATGGGTATGACGCGACGCGAGTTTTTGCATACCCTGGCGGCCGCGAGCGCTGCGGGCTTTGCACTCGATGGTCACGCCGAAGCCAACCCTTACGAATTGCCGCGTTTCGGTAACGTCTCCCTGCTGCATCTAACCGACTGCCACGCCCAATTATTGCCCGGACATTTTCGTGAACCCAACATCAACTTAGGGCTCGGCGCCCACTGCGGCCAGCCGCCGCATATCGTCGGCGACGCGATGCTGAAACACTACGGCATCGCGCCCGGCTCGCGCGCCGCCCATGCTTTCACGCATCTGGATTTCGTCGCCGCCGCGCGCACATACGGCAAGGTCGGCGGCTTCGCCCATCTCGCGACATTGGTCAAACAACTGCGTGCCGAGCGCCCAGGTGCATTGCTGCTCGATGGCGGTGATTCCTGGCAAGGTTCGGCGACAGCGTTGTGGACAAATGGTCAAGACATGGTCGATGCATCGAAACTGCTCGGCGTCGATGTTATGACCGGCCATTGGGAATTCACCCTCGGCGCCGATCGCGTGATGGAAATTGTCGAAAATGATTTTCGTGGCAAGATCGATTTCCTGGCACAAAATATCAGCACCCGCGACTTCGGCGATACGGTCTTCAAGGCCCATAGCGTCCGCGAGGTGAATGGCGTTCGCGTCGCCGTGATTGGCCAAGCGTTTCCCTACACGCCGATCGCCAACCCGGCCTATAAAGTCCCGCAATGGGGCTTCGGCATCCAAGAGGAATCGCTGCAAAACAGCGTCGATGCATTGCGCGTGCAAGGTGTAGGCGTCGTGGTATTGCTGTCGCACAACGGCATGGACGTGGATCTCAAACTGGCGTCGCGGGTGAGCGGTATCGACGTGATCTTTGGCGGCCACACCCATGACGCAACGCCGGAGCCAATCATTGTCGCCAACCGCTCGGGAAAAACGATTGTGACCAACGGCGGTTCCAATGGAAAATTTCTTGGCGTAATGGATCTCGACGTTAAAGCTGGGCGTGTGGCGGGTTATCGATATCGCCTTATTCCCGTCTTCGCCAATCTCATTGCCGCCGATGCCGAAATGGACGCGCTGATTCAGCGTCATCGCGAGCCCTTTCTGCCTTCCTTGCGGCACGAACTCGCGACCACCGAAACTTTGCTCTACCGGCGCGGTAACTTCAACGGCAGTTTTGACCAATTGATCTTGGACGCCATGCTCAAAGTCATGGATGCCGAGATCGCGTTCTCCGCCGGTTTTCGCTGGGGCACCGCACTGTTGCCCGGATCGACCATCACCCGTGAAGACTTAATGGCGCAAACCGCTATCACCTATCCGTACACGGAAGTGAATGCGTTGAGCGGCGCCGAGATCAAGGCGCTTCTTGAAGATAAGGCGGATAATCTGTTCAATCCCGATCCTTATTTGCAGCAAGGCGGCGACATGACGCGGGTCGGCGGAATGCGCTATTCTCTCGAACCCTCTGCGCCCATGGGTCAGAGAATCGGTCATATGACCTTAAATGGAAAAGGTATCGAAGCGAACCGGAAATATAGCGTGGCGAGTTGGGCCTCGCTCGACGAAAACGCCGCCGGCCCACCGATCTGGAATGTGGTGAGTTGTTATTTGCGCGACCGGCGCGCCATCACCGCGAGCACACTCAATGTGCCGCAACTGGTCGGCGTGAATGGAAATCCCGGATGGGACGTCTGATGGCACGCGTGGCGCTACACTGGCGCTTCGCATTCTGGGTACTGTTGCTCGCGATCAGCGGCGCGGGCTATGGGCTGTGGAAGAAAATTCCAGTGGAACAGCCCGCGCAAAAATTCAAGACCGAGACAATCGCGCGTGGCGATGTGGTGCAAACCATCACCGCG
This sequence comes from Burkholderiales bacterium, assembly GCA_046598945.1. Classification (GTDB taxonomy): domain Bacteria; phylum Pseudomonadota; class Gammaproteobacteria; order Burkholderiales; family JALYOK01; genus JALYOK01. The sequence continues at coordinate 21,619 of JBKJHT010000050.1, forward strand.
AACGGTACGCTGAATCCGGTTGTGGTAATCAATGTGGGCACACAAATCTCCGGCACGATTCAGAAATTGCATGTCAATTTCAACGATCAAGTGACGGCGGGCCAAATCCTCGCTGAACTCGATCCGTCATTGCTCAGTGCGACACTGAAGCAAAGCCAAGCGAATCTCGCCAGTGTCGAGGCCAATTTAAGGCTGGCGCGCACTAAGGAAGCACGGGCGCGCAAACTCGTGGCCCAGGGATTTGTCGTGCAATCGCAGCTCGATGAAGCCGTCGAAGTACTTGACGCCGCCAAGGCGCAAGTCAAAGTCGTCAAAGCGCAAATCGAACGCGACGAAGCCAACCTGCGCTACAGCACCATTCGTTCGCCGATCTCCGGAATCGTCATCGCGCGCCCGGTGGATATTGGCCAGACCGTCGCCGCGAGCTTCCAAACGCCGACGTTATTTCAGATCGCGCAAGATCTCAAAGTCATGCAGATCGATACCAGCATCGCCGAGGCCGATATCGGAAAAATCAAACTGCAACAGGAAGTGAGTTTTTCCGTCGACACCTTTCCCGACAAAAATTTCTCCGGAAAGGTTAAGCAGATTCGCCTCAATCCGACGATTCAGCAAAATGTCGTCACCTACAATGTCGTCATTGCCGCGGATAACACGGAAGGCACTTTGCTGCCCGGCATGACCGCCCACGTGCAAATCAATACGCAACGCCGCGAGCAAGTGCTGCGCGTGGCGAACGCCGCGTTGCGCTATAAGCCCAGCGACGCCGATCTCGTCAACAAAGACAGCAATCCCAAACTCTATAAAGTGATTCAGGGTAAACCGGCGTCCTTCAACGTCAAGTTGGGCATCGCCGACAACCTCTACACCGAGATTGTTTCCGGCGATCTCAAAGAGGGCGACGAAGTCATCACCCGCGAACTCGGCGCACGCAAGGGTCAAGGCGATCAAAGCCCGTTCCGCTTTCGGATGATGTAACGCGAGTGTCGAATGAGCCACTGATTCGCGTCGAGAACCTCGGCAAGCAGTACGAGACGGCGGCGCCCGATACGCCACCGGCGCTGAACCAAGTCAGCGTCAATATTTCCGCCGGAGAATTTGTCGCCATCATGGGCCCTTCCGGCTCCGGCAAATCCACTTTCATGAACTTACTCGGCTGTCTCGATGTACCGACGTCCGGCGCTTATTATCTGCATGGCCGCAACGTCGCGGAATTAAACCTGAACGAACTCGCCGACGTCCGCAATAGCCAACTCGGCTTCGTTTTCCAGGGGTTTAATCTACTCAAACGGGTCAGCGCATTAGACAATGTCGCGTTGCCGCTGCTGTACGCGGGCGTCGGCAAGCGCCAGCGGCGCGAGCGCGCACAAGAACTTTTGACGCAAATCGGTCTTGGCAAATATGGACAGTCACTACCGAATCGCATGTCGGGCGGGCAGCAACAGCGAGTCGCCATCGCGCGCGCGCTGGCCAATTCGCCCAAAGTGATTTTGGCCGATGAGCCCACGGGCAACCTCGACAGCGAAACCAGCAATGAAATCATGGGCGTGTTGACTCGCTTAAATCGTGAGCAAGGTCTAACGATTATTCTTGTGACACACGAACTCGATGTCGCGAATTTCGCCAATCGTTTGATTCGATTCAAGGACGGTGTCGTGGTTCACGACGGGCCGGTGACGCACCAATGAACCCATTCGCAAACCTTGGCGAAGCCTGGCGCGCCCTCGGCGCCAATCGCATGCGCACCGCGCTGACCATGCTCGGCATGATCATCGGCGTCTCCGCTGTCGTGCTCATGCTGGCGATCGGCGAAGGCGCCAAGCAAAGCGTCAATCGCTCGGTGCAGTCCATGGGTAGCAATCTGTTCATCGTCATGTCGGGATCGACATCGGCGGGCGGATTACGCGGCGGCTCGGGATCGGCGCCGACAGTCACCATCAAAGATGCCGAAGCCATTGGCAAATTGCCATCGATCGCCGCATCTGCGCCGGTCTCGTCGGGCAACGCGCAAGTGATACTGGGCGCCAACAACTGGAGCACGCAAATTACCGGCGTCACGCCGGAATATTTCACCGCCCGCTCTTGGGTCATGGAGCAAGGCGACATCCTCAGCGAAACGGACGTGCGCAACGCCGCGCGCAATGCCATCCTCGGGCAAACCGTCATCAAGAATTTATTTGGCGAAGATAATCCCGTCGGCAAGACCATACGCATCAAGAATCTGCCGTTCCTGGTCACGGGCACGCTCGAGCCGAAAGGCCAAAGCCTGGACGGCCGCGATCAAGACGATACGATCCTAGTTCCCATCACCACTGCCCAGAGCAAGCTATTCGGCAACCCCTACCCTGGCACGGTGCGTTTCATCAGCGTGCAAGCAAAATCCGCCGAGGTCATGGACGAAGCGGAAGAAGACATGAAGCAACTCCTGCGGCAACGCCATCGCATCCAGCCCGGCGGCGAGGATGACTTCAGCGTACGTAATCTCGCCGCCGCCGCGCAAACCGCATCCGCGGCGGCGCAGGCGATGTCGATGATGCTCGGCGCCATCGGCTCCATTTCGTTGCTGGTCGGCGGCATTGGCATCATGAACATCATGCTCGTTTCCGTCACCGAACGAACCCGAGAAATCGGCGTGCGCATGGCTATCGGCGCGCGCCGCTGGGACATCTTGCTGCAATTTTTATTGGAAGCTGTGATGATTTCCGTCATCGGCGGCCTCATCGGCGTCGGCCTCGGCGCCTGGGGCGCTTACGGTGCCGCGATGGGCCTGGGCATGGAAGTTGAACTCAGTGGCCGGGCGATGCTGGTCGCGTTCGCCGTCGCGGCCGCAATCGGAATTTTCTTTGGCCTTTATCCTGCGCGCCGTGCTGCAAGTCTTAGGCCCGTCGAAGCGTTACGCTACGAATAATCAATAGTGCATCGGGCCAGGAGCCGCGCGGATATTGGCTTTGACCCTAGGTCACCCGGCTAGGCCATGCCAGGCTGCGCGGCAATCTGCATAACGGCATCAGCCCGCCCACGGTTAAATTATGCGGCCTCGGCCGTCGGCCGTAATTGCTTCTGATAGAGGAACTCCAGTACCCGGGAGCGCAATTCGTGATAATTTGGATCGTGAGCCAATACCAATCTTTCCCGAGGTCGCGGCAAATCAATGGCGAGAATTTCGCCGATCTGCGCCGCCGGACCGTTCGTCATCATCACCACTCGATCCGATAACAGCACGGCTTCGTCAACGTCGTGGGTAACCATCACGACGGTACTCTTCGCTTCCTTAACGATACGCATCAGCTCATCTTGCAAGTGGGCGCGGGTCAACGCATCAAGCGCGCCGAACGGTTCATCCAGAAGTAAAACTTGTGGTTGCATGACCAACGCGCGAGCGATGCCAACGCGCTGTTTCATACCGCCCGAAATTTCATGCGGATGCTTATTTTCGGCGTGCGTCAATCCGACCATCTTGAGCACCGCACGAGTACGATCGTTAATCGATTGCCGCGATTCCTTTCCGGCAAACACACGCTCCGCCGCGAGATGTACGTTACCGAAACAGGTCAGCCAAGGTAGCAGTGAATGGTTTTGAAACACCACGGCTCGTTCCGGACCCGGCCCGGCAATTTCTCGTCCCGCACAAAACAACCAGCCGGATGTCGGTTGCAGTAAACCGGCGATGAGATTGAGCAGCGTTGATTTGCCGCAACCGGAATGGCCAATCAGCGCGACGAACTCGCCTTGCGCGATATTCAAGTCGACGCCGCTTAGAGCGACGAATCTGCCTTTTTTGGTTTCGAAGGCCATTGCCACATCTTGGACTTGCACATATTTGTTCATTCAATGTCACCTTCGTTAACTAGAAGTTAAAGACCAATGTAACCCAGGCCTTAGTCAGGTCGGCCTTACGCGCGGCGCCGGCGAGAACATCTTTCTCGCGGAAATTCGCGTATTCGATCTTGCCGCTGAGTTGTTTGGTAAACGGGTAGCTGACGCTGAAATCCAGTTCGTCGCCAAAGTTGATTGCACCGGTGTCGGACTTAAAACGATGATATTCGGCGAGTAAAGTTGCTTTGCCGATCTTGCCGCCCGCGGTAAGAAAAGTATCTTTTATGCCTTGGCGCGGTGTCGTCAAAAAGTGATCGGCCCAACCTTGAAACAGGTGATTAGTGCCCAGTGGCGTCTGAAAAGCATAGGCCCCGTTGTTGCTGGCAAGTTTTTCATGATCGATGCGAACAAACCAATCACCCCACTTCGGGCCAATACCGATGCGCAAATAATCGGCGTCGATTTTGTCATCGCCATCAGCGTAGTCGTTTTGCTTAGCGTATTCGGCGGTGTAAAGCAGCTTAAATTTTTCACCGAACGGATGCCCACCATCGGCACGAATGCCGATGATGCGATTAGATAGATCCGTCACGTTGGCTGCAGCGCCGGGAAGCTTGGGATCGTCTTGTAAATAAGCATAGCCGATTAGGGTGTCGTGCGGCGTGAACTTATAGGCGCCATGCGCGATCTCAATCGTCGCCTCCCGTTGTGCCGCGAAGATGCTCTTCACTCGAACCAAATGTCCGAAGTAGAGTTCGGTATTGGGGAGACTCTTATTTTCAACCGTAATGCCGTTGAACACCTGCATGACTTGGCGGAATTCCACATTGCCGATGAAGCGTACGTTATCGAGTTTGATGGATTGTTTACCGAGCCGAAAACGGGTGTTGGGGAAGCCGGTATAGTCCAGATAGACTTGGTTAAAATCGGTGTCGTCGGGATCGGCGACGAGGGGATAACGCGACGCGGCGTTCTTGCTTGGATCGTCGTTGAAGTCGTCGCTAATGTGGGCGACGTTAATGGCTTGCACGGTAATACCCACGCCTTTATACGGCTTCGTTTCCCAGCCGACCAAGCTACGCAATGTAAACGCCTGGGCATTTTCCGGCTTGGTCGCGAGATCGACGTATTCATATCGCGGGCGAAGATTCAATAACAACTTTCCACCCGTGAGGGCATTCAATACACTCTCGGCTTCTTTCTTCTCCTCCGCGGCGAATGCCCACCTCTGCGAAAACAAGCTCAATGCAAAGACACAACCCAGCACTGCTAATCGAAAAAACTGAAAAGACTTCATATTTATTCCTATGTTGTTAAGTTTGAATGGTGGGATTATTCGTAGTTAAAACGGCGCGCGACGAACAGCAACAATTGCTCCAGCAGCAAGCCGACAATACCGACAATGAAAATCGCGATAATGATGTGCTCGACGTTTAGGTTATTCCATTCGTCCCACACCCAGAAGCCAAGACCCACGCCGCCGGTGAGCATTTCAGCCGCGACGATCACCAGCCACGCCACGCCCATCGATAGCCGCACGCCAGTCATCATGTAGGGCAGCACGGAGGGAAAAAGTATTTTGGTAAACACTTTCCATTCCGATAAATCGAGCACCTTTGCGACATTCAAGTAGTCCTGCGGAATGCGCGTGACGCCGACGGCAGTATTGATAATCATGGGCCAAACACTGGAAATAAAAATCACCCATATCGCCGCCGGATTCGCCGCTTTAAACACCAGTAAGCCAATGGGAAGCCAAGCCAGCGGCGATACCGGTCGCAGCAAGGAAATAATCGGCGCCAACATATCACTGAGGAAACGAAATCGCCCGATCAAAAAACCAAGTGGAATACCGACCACTGCCGCCAAGCCAAAACCAATGCCGACGCGCTGCAAGGAAGCAAGCACATTCCAACCGATGCCCTGGTCGTTCGGCCCATTGCGATAGAACGGGTCACTGAAAACCTCGACCGCAGACTGCCACGTTTTCACAGGCCCAGGCAAGCTCTGGCCAACTTGCGCCACCGCCCCCCAAAGCAATATGAATATCAGCAGCCCCAGAATAGGCGCGACGATGCGACGCGCCAATTCCGTGTCCAGTTTCGTTGTCCGCGACGGCGCATTGGCGCTTCGTGGTTCGGCCTTGGTCGCGAGGGGATCGATCACGGCGATTTCAGCAGGCTTAACCTTAACGTTCACATTCGCCTCAAGTGCGGCTAAAGATCGAATCGAGGTTGATGCAGCGGTCATGTTTTTGTCCCTTCGAGTGTTGTGACATTGATTTGCGTTGTTACGCTTTTACTGAAAAACTACCTGCATATTTTTTCGGATCCTTAGCATCCCAGACAACGCCATCGATTAGTTTTGAAGTACGGAATGGTTCTTTTGGAACCGGCACCTTCAATTGGCTGGCAGCCTCGTTGTAAAGCGCGATTTGGTTGACTTTCTTTGCGACCGCGAGGTAGTCCGGATCTTCCTTCAACAGACCCCAGCGCCGGTGTTGCGTCATGAACCACATGCCGTCCGACAACCAGGGGAAAGACGCCAGGCCGTCGTTATAAAACTTCATATAGTTTTCATCCTTCCATTTCTTGCCTAGACCGTTTTCGTAATTGCCAAGGAAACGCTGCTCGATTACATCTTCCGTCGTGTTGACATAGGCCTTTGCCGAAATGATTTGCGCCACTTTGGAACGGTTCGCTTGTGCATCGATGAAACGCGCCGCGTCCAACAAAGCCATGATGATGGCTCGCGTCGTGTGCGGATTTTTGCTGGTGAAATCAGCCGTTGTGCCGATGACCTTTTCCGGATGATCTTTCCAAATATCCTGAGTCGTCGCGACGCTGAATCCGATCTTGTCGTAAATCGCACGGGCATTCCACGGCTCGCCGACGCAGTAACCATCCATATTGCCCACGCGCATGTTCGCGACCATTTGCGGTGGCGGCACGGTGATGGTTTTGACATCGGAAATCGGGTTGATGCCGTACGCGCCAAGCCAGTAATAAAGCCACATGGCATGGGTTCCGGTCGGGAAAGTCTGCGCGAAGGTGTAATCGCGCCTCTCGGCATCAACAAGCTTTTTCAGCCCCTCACCGGTCGTGACGCCTTTATCTTTGAGCTGATTGGAAAGAGTGATGCCCTGACCGTTGTTATTAATAGTCATCAACACCGACATGTCTTTCTTCGTCCCGCCGATACCCATCTGCACACCGTATATCAAGCCGTACAACACGTGTGCAGCGTCGATCTCACCGTTCACTAGCTTATCGCGCACAGCGGCCCAAGAGGCTTCTTTGCTCGGGATGATCTTGATGCCATATTTCTCGTCGAACTTCATCATCGAGGCGATCACCACGGACGCGCAGTCCGTCAATGGAATGAATCCGATTTTGACTTCGGTTTTCTCAGGCGCGTCGGAACCCGCAGCCCATGCGCCTTGTCGGAGCGCCGGCGGCGCCAAGCCCATCATCGCGGCCCCGGTCAACAGGGACGACTGCGTAAGAAATTTTCGCCGCGGCGACGCGGCGGCGATGGCATCCGTTAATTTCGTCACTTTACTTTTCATATTGCGGTCCTCGTGTCAGAAATAAAAAAAGCGCCCGAGTCGAAGCAATAAATTACTTCGAGTTGGACGCCGTTATCCAGCGCGGGCCTTCTGTAGTCCGCGTTACTAAATTTGGTAGCCGCCCGCCGTTGGGCCGCCGCTGTTAAATCCGTTGCTTATTCGATGAATTATCCTTGCATTCAGTTAAGTAACTTAGTTACCGCAATCACCTGTTCGGCCGCATCCGCCAGACGGATATTTCGATCCATCGCCATTTTGCGCAACGCGCGAAACGCCGTCTCTTCATCCCAGCGCCGCTGTTTCATTAACAGCCCCTTCGCACGCTCGATTTGCTTGCGCTCGCCAATCTCAGCTTTGCTCTGGGCCAATTCCAATTGCAACGCCTGATACTGGTTAAAGCGGGCGACCGCCACATTCAAAATCGAATGCACTCGAGAGCTCTCCAAGCCATCGACCACATAGGCCGTCACCCCGGCGCGCACCGCCGCCTCGATGGTGTTTGAATCTTGCGCTTGCGTGAACAGCACGATGGGCTTGGGCTGATTTTGGCTGACGACACAAATGTGCTCCAAACTATCGCGGTCTGGCGAATCCATGCTGATAACAATCACATCCGGTTTGTGGCGCTCGACTTGTGCAAGGATATTGATGGTGCCGCCCAGCGTTGCCACCACGATATGGCCAGCCGCTTGCAAACCCTGACGAAGGAGCTCGGCGCACTCTGTTGACTCATCGACTACCATTACCCGAAGCATGCATTTATTTCGCGACTAAACGGCTATGCAACCCTATGAGCAACATTTATGCCATCGCGCGAAGCTAAAACAAATACACGTCACGCCTGTGTAAGCCGTCAGCGCTCGTCGGTCAGCACGCCGCTGCAACGCACTAATTTGACGCAAACGCACGACAATTGCACAGACTTAATGCCGGAGGTGTAACAATGCACACAAGCATGGAAGGGGAAATGGTGGCTACCGAAGTTGCGGCAGAAATGTTCGTTGGCCTGGATTCCGTGCGCCGCGTTGCAAACTTCAGACCGGTGGCAGCACTAGGTTACGAATAGTCAAAAGCACATCAAGCCAGGAGGCGCATGGGTGTTTGCTCTCAAGCTGTGCATCGCCACGACACAAGCTGGGCGCGGCGCTTGGCAATGCCCTTAGAAAAATGTTGCGTTAGCGTGACATAAGTGTGGCCCTAGGCTACCCGGCAAGTGCTGACGGCGCCTTGATACTTGGCGAAAAAGGCCCCCTGTCTTGTCGTCGTGCGTTCAGGATGACGTAAGCAACGTGTCCGTAACTCGCACGGCCCACAAACGCTTTGCGCGCCCTAAAACTTGTGATGCACCCGACCCGTCATCGTGCAGTTCGTACCGTTGGAGTACAACGTTTGTCCTGCGGGACAAATGCACGTATTCGCTTTGTGGTCGTAGTGGAAATGTTGGGGCCGGAACTTACCCTGTGGTTTGGCCGGACGCTTGTCCTGCAGCGGATGGGGGTTGGCTTTGTATTTGCTCTGATCGGCAAAGCGTTCATCACGCTGACGCATGCCGTTGTCGGCAATCAGCGCATCGATCTTGCGTTCAGCGAGTGCCTTTAGGTTTGCTTCACTATGATAACCGGCGTCTGCAGTGATAAGTGAAGTGCCATTCAATTAAGGCTGAATGGCTTGGACAACCGGAATCAGTCGTTCCTGCTCACTACCCGTGCCGTGGGCCTGGGCATCAACGATGATCTGGTGTTTGGCGTCCACCGTAGCGACACCACAGTAGCCTTGTATGACGCCCTTAGAGGTGGCCATTTTGGCACTTTCATTAGTGGCTGGCCCTAGCGGTACCTTCGCAGATTGTTTGTTGAGCCGATGCCTCGAGTGTGGTGTGCGAGAGCCCGTGAGCATTGATGTTCGTTTGATTTGTTGGCTCGTCGGGATAATTCGTGGGTAGATTCTGGCTTACTTTCGCATTCTTCGCTGGTTGAGAAATTGGTATAGCTTGCGGCAAGTCGCGTCGAATGCGTTCTGTGCCGACTCAGTGATGCACGTCCAGATGAGCGGGCCGCCGTCCTCCTCGATGAGATTGAATAGCAGGTCTTGGACGGGTTGCTTGGCAAGGTCGGGGTCGTCGTGGCGGCGGCGGATGATCTCGCCACCGAGCATTTGAAGATGATCACGGTGACGGGCGAGAGTCTTATCGGCCAGGTCGTGTTGTAGCAGATCGATCAGAAAGGGGTGGATGGAATCGATGAGACGTTGGCCGATGGCGACATCGCTGTGCTCAATCTTCCAGAGTTCTGGCCAGTTCGCCAAATCCGGGCAGAGTTTGTCGAGGGCGGAGCCCCCGGCCTGGATAATCGTGCGCTCATCCATTCGCCGACCGTTGACTGCCATGCTGCTCACCCGCCTGCTCAATGCCTGTCATCACTTCCCCGGCTTCGTCTACGAGGGCGCGAGGCTTGATGAAGCCACCAAGACCATCGAGATTCAGGTGCGGCCGCGGCGCGGCTCCAAGCCCTGCTGCTCGGGTTGTAGCAAGTCGGCCTCGGGCTACGATCGACTGCCTGAGCGGCGCTTCGAGTTCATTCCCATGAGGGGCTTCGCCGTGCTGTTACTGTACAACATGCGCCGCGTACAATGCGCCGCCTGTGGGGTGAAGGTCGAGGAAGTACCGTGGGCCATGGGCAAGCAAACGACGCCCGCTTTGCGCGTGAAGAGTTCGTTGGCAAGACTCGTCCTCCCCTCCGCTAACAACCAATCGATGATCTCGAACGGAAAGTACCGGCTCCCGTCCAACGCGCTCATGTACTCGGCGATGAGGCTTTCATTATTGGAAAGTGAGAGTATCTCGGTCAGGAGTTTACGTTTGATCTCGCTTGATGGAGACTGACGAATCTGCTCTGCAAGAATTTGAATATGGCTAGTCACAAGCTGCCTGTAGTCGCTAGACTCAAGCAGTCCGCTAGCTTGAAGCAAAGGGCGCAGTTTGTATGGAAACGATTTCCAAGTTTGGGCCGCCTCAAAGTACATCGAGACCAAGCTATCGCGGGGGCCTGCGAGCTCCAAAATCTGGCTAAGAACTCGTTCCCTGTGCTGGACAAAATTTGGAATATCCGAGCGAAGAAATCCAATCTGCGTACGAAGTTGCTCTCGGTACTTTAGAGAATTTCCCAACGCCCTGTAGATCGAGCCGATCAGCTCGAAAGCTTCAATGCCTAAAGGTGCTGCTTCATTCGCAAGAGCAAGGGCGTGTTCCTGCGCTCCCGCGCTATAAAGTTCGCGTGCCCGCTCCAGCTTTGATTCAGCTTCATACCTCCAGCGATTGGCATACTGTTCTCTCTGTCGTTCGAGGAAAGCCTCGTTCTGTTCCTCGAGCCGCTCTGCGTCGCGTTCTTTCCGGGATTGCCGCTCCTTCTCGGCGGCCCACTGCTGCTCTTCATCTCGGTAGCGCTGCGCCTCTTCTCGGTCGCGTTGCTCTTCATCTCGCTCTCGTTGTCGCGCGTCAGCCTCATCATGTCGGCGCTGCTGCTCATCGAGCAGATCGTCCTGCCGGCGCTGCTGAGCCTCGTCCGCTTTTGCTTGCCGCGTGCAAGCAGGGCACATTCCTGATCCAACCCAGGTGAATTCGGCACCGCACGCACAAATCATGATGACTCGGCTCCATAGGAAGCGAATGGAGTTTTCAAAGGCCCCTTTTCGCTAAGTTAGGACTGTATCGCTGCCCCGACGGGCAGTCAATCACACGTGTGGCGGGTGAAAACTCGCCCTTGCGCGGGGTTGTTCGCGCCGTTGATGATATATTTTATCGGCGCCCCTACCTAGATTTCCCCTCCTCCACCGATTGAGCTTGCACGAAATGATCATTTCGTCTATATTGATCATTAGGAGATCACTATGCGCACCATTTCAGCAACCGAAGCCAAACAACGTTTTGCCGCCATGCTCGATGCCGTCCAGCGCGAGCCGGTGGAGATTCGACGACAAGACCGGCTTGCCGCCGTATTGATCTCGCCGGAAGAGTACGATCGGCTACGTGGGCTAGCCGTCTCTGAGTTCCAGCGTTTTTGCGACCAGATCGGTGAGAAAGCCGTTGCTCGCGGTTTGACGGAGAAAAAACTGGCCACCCTCCTGGCGCGCTGATGCCTAGAGCGCGCGTTGTCGTTGACACGAATGTCCTGATCAGCCGCCTCCTGCTTCCCAGTTCAGTCTCCGCGCGTGCGGTACGCTACATCGTCGAACATGGGCAATTGCTTGCCTCCGATGCCACACTGAGTGAACTCGCCGAGGTTCTGTCACGTGATAAATTTAACCGCTACGTCGATCTGGCAGATCGGCATGAATTCTTTCGGCAACTTGTGCGCGTAGTGGAGCGAATACCCATCACACATATCGTGCATGCGTGTCGCGATCCCAAGGACGACAAATTTCTTGAGCTTGCCGTAAATGGCAACGCAGATATGATCGTTACAGGTGATCAGGATTTGTTGGTGCTCTCGCCGTTTAAGAAAATTCCGATCATCACACCGGCAAGTTATTTAGAACGGCCGGCGTAATGAAGGTTCACCGTCCGTCCTTCTTTTGACGCGACCGTTCATGTTGCACAAACATTCGTTTGTGCAAGTCGCAGCCCGTGGCACATATTCAACGACAATCATGTCTTAACGTGCGTAAATTTCCGTTTCTTGAAGTGACCCCAATTTGAGCGTGGCGCTGTAGTTGCTTATCGGCATCGGCGATTTGAGAATTGAATAAGTGCATTGATAATCGAAGTCGGATAGCGTGAGCAATTGTTCTCGAATGAGTGCGCCACGCCTTGCGCATGAAAACGCAGTGACTATTACCACTACATTCCAGGCGTGAGAATAACATGATTTCGACGAACTGCGGCAGCGCAAACGCCACCTTGAAATAGCGATTTCTAAGCAAATAAACGGATCGGCGGCAGACGTTTCGAATAGATCGCCGCGACGCCCATCCAGCGCGGCTGCAGGCGATGCCTGGCCTGTGAGGCGCATAGATACTCGCTTGTGGCGCAAACGAAAATTCGCGTCCAATGCCAACTAGCGATAAGATGCGGATTGATCGCTGTCCGCCAATGGTCGATTTAAAGGTTGGTTTAGAATTAACCCCACGTGTGCATGAACGACAATCTCATCAATCCGCACGAATAAATTCTTAGACTATTTAAAACCCTTACTTTATGAATTTTCAGATGCTTACAATCAAAACTAAATTCATTTTATTTGTATTATTTTTCTCAGCATTCTCAACCACGAACGCAGCCGACGACAATCATGCAAGCCTAGACGCGCGGTTTTGGGGTACCTGGGAAGGCAGTTGGCTTGAAGGTATGAGCAGTGGGAAAGCAACGCTTGAGCTCAAGGACGGGAATAGCGAATTGACCTTTACCGCTCGACCGGCTTTCGGAACACAGCCCGTTTCGATCACGAAGATTAACGGCAACGAAAAACAACTGGGATTTCACACGGTCGGCGCGGATGGCCACGTGATGCGCTTTGATTTGAAGCCGAGCAAGGATTACCAGAAACTCAAGGGAAAAGCTTTTTACGACAACTTGCACATGGAGCTGGAGCTATCCCGTGCGCCAAGTAAGTAGGAGAAGAGATGTTCGCTTCTCCCCGTTGACTCATTGGTTAGGATCGGGCGGGGGTTTGAGGCTGGTGATGTAGCGCGCCAGGCCCATCAGTTGTTCATCGCTGAGGGTGCCGCCAAATGAGGGCATCGGTGCTTTTCCCTTGACGATGCGCTCAATCACGCGAGCGAAATCCAAGCCGGTGCCTGCCAATTGCGGGCCGTCGCCACGCTGCATCCCACGTCCTAAGTGGCAAGCCGAGCAGCGGGTGGAAAATAACGTCTTCACATCAATTCCGAATTCCGCTTTCGCTGCGGCAAAGGCTTCTTCCGGCGTCAGGCTTTGCGGCGCCGGGGGATCGGCTGCCACGCTTTGAGTCGCCATGCCTACGCCGGCTGTTAGCGTGATCGCCATAACAATCTTTTTGAAATACTTGGTAGGCATAAAATTCATCTCTCTATCTGTGACATGAAAAGGGCGAGGGATTTCTCCCTCGCCCTTTAACGCGATACTGCTTACGTTGGTTTACGGTAGCGCAAACACAATCAGGTTACCACCTTCAGAAGACATGCTGGTGAAGGGCTCGCCGAACAGCGGAGCGTAGTTACCGGAAACATGGCTACCCCAGCCGGTCACGACAGCGACATACTGCTTGCCGTTCACAGCGTAGGAGATTACGCCACCGTGATGGCCGAGGCCATTGTTGTGGCTCCACAATTTCGCACCGGAATTCGCATCGAGAGCATCAAACATGCCATCAGCGCCCGGTACGAACACTAAGTTACCCGCAGTCGACAGCAGGCTGGCGAGCGGTGGGTACTTGTAGTGAACTTCCCATTTTGCAACACCGGTGATCGGGTCACGACCGGACACATGGCCGAATGCTTTTTGGCCTTCCGGATGGGTGGCCGTCCAGCTAGCAGCAAAGTAAGTCTGGCCGGAGAAGTCTTTCGGACGATCGGCTTTAACCACGTCGATGTCATAGCACCACTCTTGACCCACTTTGTAGAACAAGCCGGTTTTCGGGCTGTAAGAGCCTGCGTTCCAGCTTATGGCGCCGTCAATTGCCGGGCAAACGTTCTTATGCATGCCAAGCGGTAATTCACGACGTCCCTGCAACTCACCCGTCTTGCTTACGCCTTTGATGTAGTTGAAGGTCTTGCCCAAGATCCAAGTGTTTTCGACTTTGCTCAGGTCAGCGCGGTCATACACGAACACGATACCGCCCTTGTTCGGATGCACGACCAGTTTCTTCCCACCACGGTCGATCATCATGAACTCGCCCACGGCGCTGTCGAAGTCCCATGCATCATGGGGCATTTCTTGGAAGTAGGACTTCAGCTTGCCGGAGTCTGCATCCAGCGCAATAACGGACGAGCTATACAGGTTTAAACCGGGGCGCGCGCCTTCGGTTTTCCAGTTTTCGCCGGCCCAATCGTAATCGGGAGCCGGGTTAGCGGTGCCCCAAAATACGGTATTGGTTTCCGCGTCATAGTTACCCGTCATCCAACCGCCGCCGCCACCGATTTTCCAGCTATCGTTGCCCCAGCTTGCGCGAGAGGCTTCGTCGCCACCGATGGTGTCGAATTGCCATGCCATTTTACCGGTTTTAGCATCGACGCCAAAGATCGGGCCGCAGCAGCCAGACAATTCACCGCCATTGGAACCAATAACGACATTTCCTTTAACCACCAGCGGTGCGCCGGTGAAGCCCTTGTTGCCTTTTTCAACCGTCATCAGCATGGTGTCCCACACTTGTTTGCCGGTATTCATGTCAACAGCGATCAGACGACCGTCGATGGTGCCCATGTAAACGTTGCCATGGCCGATCGCCACGCCGCGGTTGTAGGGGTTGTAGAACGTACCCATGCCACGCTCTTCGTCGATTTTCGGCGTGAATTTCCACTTATGGGCGCCGGTTGCGGCGTCCAAAGCATAAATTTGACCCAAGGACGACGTGTAATACAACACGCCGTCAGCAACGATCGGGAACGATTGAATACCACGCTTACCAGCACCAGGCGTGTGCATCCATGCGATTTGCAGGTCTTGCACGTTACCGGTGTTGATCTGAGTCAACCCACTGTGATGATAGCTACGAAAATCCTGGTGATACATCAACCAGTTATTCGGGTCTTTATGGGCATTTAACAAACGATCCCATGTGACATCTGCTGCGCTCGCTTGACCGAGCACTGCAGCAAATGCTGCGCCGGCCGTGAGTCCAAGCGCGAATTTGCTCAACTTCTTCATATCTGCCTCCAGTATGTTTATAGACGTACTACCTTGAATGAATTACTTCTAAAATAATTGCCGTGGAGTACTTACACTGCTTTTTTGTGGCTTCCGCCTTTGCGACGTGACCAAAACTACGACTGACGCTATAGGCTTTGGTTCATTGCACCCGTACTATATGCTCTCCCTAGGCTGGTTTCAAGTGGGATGACAGGACAATTCTTCTTGCGGTTTAATAGGAAAACGGGTAGAGCCGCCAATAGGTCTTGATTTTGCGCCAACGCGCGGCCATACCGTCGGGCTCAAATACCAGGAATAACACGATAATCAGGCCGAAGACGCCCATCTTAATCGAAGCGAACAGTCCCACTAGGTCCGGATAATAGCCACTCAGCGCGGTAGTCGCCAGCCGTAGAACCTCCGGTAGACCCGTGATAAAAATCGCGCCGAGTATCGACCCCAAAATACTGCCCAAGCCGCCGATGATGATCATGGCTAAATAATCGATCGCGACGTTGATCGGAAAATTCTCCGGACTGATGATGTGGGCCTGGTAGGCCAGCAGCGATCCAGCAACGCCGACATAAAATGAACTCACACCAAACGCCAGCAACTTGTACTTGAAAATATTCACACCCATGACCTCGGCGGAAATGTCCTGATCGCGAATGGCGACGAAGGCTTTGCCGACTTTGGTGCGAAACAGGTTGGTGGCAAATAACGCGAAGGCAATCACCAGGACGTAAATCAAATAGAACAACGAGCGGTCTTTATCGAACGAAAAGCCGAACAATTCGGCGGAGGGAATACTTAGGCCGTTCACGCCGCCGGTGGCGGTCTCCCAATGGACGATGACAAACTCGATAATGAAATGTGCCGCCAAGGTCGCCATGGCCAGATACAAGCCGCGCAGCCGCAATGACGGAATGCCGAATATCATGCCGACGGCGGCGGTGATCAGGCCCGATAGCGGGATCGTAATGAGCAGTGGCAGTCCGGCATGGTTCGCCAACCAGCCCGTGCTATATGCACCCACCGCCAGGAAGGCGGCATTGCCCATGGAAATTTGGCCCGTGTAGCCGGTCAAAATATTCAGCCCGATGGCGCCGATGATGGCAATGCCGATGCGATTGACCACGTCCAGCCAATAGTTAGTGGAAACCAGCGGGAACAACATGAGTAAAACCAGAAAAATGACTAAGCAATAACGCGCAAAGTCAGTGTTGAACACCGCCATGTCGCTGGCATAGTTGGTTCGAAAATCACCGCATTTAATCATCAGCATTTCTTACAAAAAATTTTATGGCATGGCTGGAAGCCGCTCCGGCATTGCCTCGCCGAGCATGCATCGCCAGGCGCCGCACCCATACTTGCTTCTGGCAAGGATCCCCTAAAACTTGTCATTGCGAGCCACGCGAAGCAATTTCGTTTTTCTACGGCCAACAAAAAGCTAGATTGCCGCGTCGCCCTACGGGCTCCTCGCAATGACAAGGCAAAATTAAACACGATCGATATGCACCTTACCAAACAAGCCATAGGGTTTAATCATCAGGATCAACACTAGAACGACAAACGGCGCCACTTCTTTCACGCCGCCGCCAAAAATCGGATCGAGATAACCACCGGCAAGATTCTCCAACACACCGACGATCAGCCCGCCGACAATGGCGCCAATAATGCTATCCAAACCGCCCAAAATCACCACCGGAATCACCTTTAAACCAATGGCCGCCAGCGCCGCGTCCACGCCGCCGCGCACTCCACCGAGCAGAATTCCGCCGATGGCTGACACCACCGCGGCGATCGCCCAAGCGAGCGCAAACATGCGTCGCACGGAAATACCCATGGACTGCGCCACTTGTTGCGAAAACGCTGTTGCGCGCATGGCAATGCCGGCACGCGAATATTTGAAGAACAGCGTAAAAAGCAGAAGCAAAATTGCAACGCAGACGACACTGTAAATGTAGCCTTGCGACACCGGTAGCGGGCCAATTTGAACCGGCGTCGACGGAAAAATTTCCGGGAAGGGGCGCGTATCGGTGCCCCAAATGCCTTGCACGACCGCCTTTAATATGCTGGATAAACCGAGCGTCACCATGATCACCGAAATCACCGGTTCGCCGATCATCGGCCGCAAGATGAGCCGCTCGATCAGCATGCCAAGCGCGACGGAAAATAACAAGGTAACCACGACCGCCACCCAAAACGGCATGCTGGTCTGGCCGACCACTGCGAGGCTGATGTAGGCCCCCAACAGCAAAAATTCCCCTTGCGCGAAATTCACCACGCTGGTTGATTTAAAAATGATGACGAAACCGAGCGCCACCAGGGCGTATACGCTACCCACCACCACGCCATTGATTACCAATTGCAGGAAGAAATTTATGTCCATGGCCTACGTCAAATTCCGCAATAACAAGGTTGTTTGAAAGCGCGCGGTCTTTCCGTCTTGAAATTTGATAGTGGTATCGATCGGCACCTGCGTCCGCTCGCTGTAGAGCGCATCGATCACATCCTTGTAGCGATCCTCAACGAAGGCGCGTCGAACTTTTCGCGTGCGCGTAAGCTCTTCGTCGTCAGCATCGAGTTCCTTGTACAGCAACACGAAGCGGCGCAGCTTCGCGGCCAGGGGCAAGGTCTCATTGACCTTCTCGACCTCTTGTTGCAGCAAACCGTAGACCGGCTCGCGCGCCGCCAGATCCGTATAAGTAGTGTAAGAAATTTTTTGATTTTCCGCCCACTTGCCGACAATGCTCATGTCGATGCAGATCATTGCGCTCAACTGGGGTCGGTCGTTACCGATCACCACGGCCTCTTTGATATAGGGCGAAAACTTCAATCGATTTTCGATGTATTGCGGTGAGAACTGCGTGCCATCCGCCAGTCGCATCACGTCTTTGATACGATCGATGACCACCAAATGACCATCGTCCGTGAGATACCCCGCGTCGCCGGAATGTAACCAGCCATCGCGAATGGTTTGCGCCGTCGCCGCGTCGTTTTTGTAGTAGCCCGGCGTAATCGAGGCACTGCGAGAAAGAATTTCACCGTCCGCGGAAATCTTCACTTGTGTGCCGGGAATGGGTTTACCGACCGTATGAAACTGCACATCGCCATCGGGATGGATGCAGGAGATGCCACTGATTTCCGTCTGGCCGTAGATCTGTTTCAACGGCACGCCCAAGGCATGAAAAAACCGGAACACGTCGGGACCCAGCGCCGCGCCACCCGTTGAACAGGTACGCAGATTAGTTAACCCGAGACGATCTTTGAGCGGACGAAACAGCGCCCAATAACTAAATTTGTGCAGTAAAGCCAAGCCAAACGGCAGCGGCTGTTTTTTGAATTTCAGATCGGCGATTTTATAGCCGATCGGCATCGCCCAGTTATACATAAAGCGTTTGAATGGTGTGGTGTCCATGATCTTGACTTGCACCGTGGAACTCATATCCTCCCAAATGCGCGGCGGCGCAAACATGGTATGGGGACCAATCTCGCGGATATCTTCCATAACCGTGTTCGGGTCTTCCGGAAAATTAATGGTAAATCCGACCAGAAGACTATTGGTCACAGACACCATTTGTTCGCCAATCCACGCCAGTGGCAGGAATGAGACAAACTCGTCACTTGGCCATTTCGCATCGACAGCGTTGACGCTTTTCCCCATCACGATCAAATTGTCGTAAGTCAGTAAGGCGCCCTTGGGAAAGCCCGTTGTCCCCGAGGTGTAGCAAATAATCGCGGTATCGCCACCGTTTCCATTCGCGACGTTTTGTTCCCAGCGGCGCGGCTCAGATTGATTTAATGCCCTGCCCTGTTCTTCCACCGCGGCGAAACTCACCAGGGTCGGATGATCGTATTTGCGCATGCCGCGCGGTTCGGTATAAATCACGTTCTTGAGCTTGGGCAGTTGATCGATCAGGTCGAGGATCTTATCGACTTGCTCCTGATCCTCAGCCACCACAAACTTCGCGTCGCAGTGATCGATCACGAACGCCACTTCGTTCAAATTCGAATCCTGGTAGATGCCCACGCTCGCGCCGCCCGCCCCTTGTGCAGCAAGCTCGGCACACACCCACTCCGCACGATTGTTGCCGATGATCGCCACCTTATCGCCGCGCTCGAACCCGAGGCTCACTAACCCGAGGGAAAAATCGCGCACCTTATCGTGATACTGTTGCCAACTGAGTGCCTGCCAGATGCCGAATTCCTTCTCGCGCAGCGCCGGCTTCGCGCCGAACTCGCGCGCATTTCGCGCAAGTAATTTTGGAAACGTGTCGAGGGCGTCGGTCATTCGTCTTGTCCGAGATAGGCTTTTTGCACTTGGCTATCGCGCTGGACTTCGTCCGGTGTGCCATCCGCAATCTTCTGGCCGAAATTCAGTACCACCACGCGATTGGAAATATCCATCACTACACCCATATCGTGTTCGATCATGACGATGGTCGTTCCGCGATCGTCGTTGATGTCGAGAACGAAGCGCGCCATATCTTCTTTTTCTTCGGCGTTCATGCCGGCCATGGGTTCGTCTAGCAACAATATTTTTGGTTCGAGCGCCAATGCTCGTGCGAGTTCCACACGCTTCTGCAAACCGTAGGCCAAGGTTCCGACGGTCTTTTTGCGTATCGGTTCGATCTCGAGGAAATCAATAATGTCTTCCACATACTCGCGATGAATAACTTCTTCTTTTTGCCCGCTACCGTAATAAATGCCACCGGCAAGTAGGCCGGCTTTCTGATGGGTGTGGCGCCCGATCAACAAGTTATCCAGCACCGTCATGCCTTTGAACAGCGCGATATTCTGAAACGTTCGCGCCAGTCCCAGCCCGGTACGCGCATAGGGCGACAGCGTCGTAATGTCCTTGCCGTCGAGCGTGATGCGACCTTCTTGGGGACGGTAGACACCGCTGATACAATTCAGCATGCTGGTCTTGCCCGCACCATTCGGACCGATGATGGCGTGGATCGTGCCTTGCTCGACCTTAAAGCCCACACCCTTGATGGCCGTGACGCCGCCGAAGCGCAAGGTGATGTCCTTCACCTCGAGTTGCGCCACGCTCATTTCCACACTCTGCGGTCGTCGATCTTTTTCGCGCCTTGGGCGATGCTGTCAACGGCAACGATTTCCACTTCCGCGCGCACTTTCACTTGCGCTACTAATGCCGCAGCTAATTTTTCTGCGAGACCGTCGCTCGATGCTTCCTGCGCAAGCTCAATCACATAGCGCAACTGATCCTGATGCTGCTCGCGCGTGACGATGGCTTGATAGCGCGCGACTTCCGGAAACGTTTTCATCACGCCGTCGATCTGCGCGCCGCGGATGAACATGCCCTTCACTTTCACCGCATCGCCGACGCGACCCAGCAGGCCATTCAGCTTCGGCGCGGTGCGCCCGCAGGGACAGGCCGCCGCCTCTTTCCAACTACTAATATCGCCGGTGGCGAAGCGAATAAGTGGATAAGCCTGATCGAACAGCGTCGCAACGATTTCGCCCGGTTGGCCCGGCTCCGCCGGTTGTCCGCTTTCGATATCGATCAGTTCGACGATGCATTCGGGATGCAGATGAAGGCCGTCTTTTTCCGCGCATTCGTAAGCGATCAAGCCCAAGTCCGCCGTGCCGTAACCCTGCAACACACGAACACCAAAATCGCTTTCCAGTTCAGTGCGTAAGCTCGGCGGCAACATTTCGCCGGTGACAAACGCTACTTCGATTTTTAGCGGCGTATTCAGTTCACGCGCCTTGCTCAGCAAGGTGTGAAGAAAACTCGGCGTGCCGGTGTAGCCCGTCACACCTAGGTCCGCCGCCATACGTACTTGCAACTCCGTTTGCCCGACACCCGCCGGAACGACCACGCAGCCCAGGCGCCGCAAGGCGCTGTCAAACATAAAGCCGGCCGGCGTCATGTGATAGGAAAAGGTGTTTTGCACCAAGTCGCCGGCGCGAAATCCCGCAGCGGCGAGCGCCGGTGCGAAGCGCCAAAAATCGGCGGTGTCGCCTTGCGGATCGTAAATATTTCCCGGCGACATGAAAATCCGCGCGAGTTTTTCCACCGAAGTTGCGTTCAATCCACCGAACGGCAGGTTCTCCGCTTGTAAGGCCGACAAACCATCCTTACGAATAATCGGTAACCGAAGTAAATCATTCGGGCTGCGAATGTCCACCGGTTTTACACCGGCAGAATCCAGTTGCATCCGTGTCCGCGGCGCGTGGGCGTAGGCGAGCCGAACGGTTTCGGCCAAGCGTCCACTCAAGAATGCCGCACGGGTTGCCGCGTTTTGGGTTTCCAGGGCGAGGTCAAAAATACGCGACGTGCGTAGTGGTTTTGTCATGAATTTACGAAAGCCATCTTTTACGCCGCTTGTAAAATTTCAAATTCTTGTAAGTCTTCTTCTCGCCTTCGACACCCGCGCCAAGATAGAAACGCTTCACGTCTTCATTGTTCCGAAGCTTGTCGGCATCGCCGTCCAATACGATGCGGCCATTCTCCATAATGTAGCCGTAGTCGGCAATCGACAGAGCAAGATTGGCGTTTTGCTCAACCAATAGGATCGTGGTTTTTTCTTCTTGGTTAATCTTTTTGATAATGGCGAAAATCTCTTTCACCAATAACGGCGCGAGGCCGAGCGACGGCTCATCGAGCAAGATCAGTTTCGGCCGCGACATGATGGCGCGGCTGATGGCGAGCATTTGCTGTTCGCCGCCGGACAAATAACCGGCCAGTTGATTGCGCCGTTCTTTCAGACGCGGAAAATAATCGAACACCAGATCGTGATCGCGCTTGAGTCCCGCGCGATCCGATCGGATATAGCCGCCCATTTGGATATTTTCGTCGACAGTTAGGTCTTCAAAAACACGGCGACCTTCCATGACTTGAAACACACCGCGGCGAACAATTTGCTCCGCCTCCAATTTCTCCAGGCGCTCGCCGAGAAACTGAATATCGCCATCGGTGACTTCTCCCTCCTCCGTTTTCAGCAGGCCGGAGATTGCCTTGAGCGTGGTGCTTTTGCCAGCGCCGTTCGAGCCGAGTAAGGCGACGATCTTGCCCTGATCCACCGACAAGGACATGCCCTTCAAGACTAAAATCGCCTTGTCGTAAATCACCTCGATATTATTAACTCGTAGCATAACCCTCAACGGCTGCGCACAAAAAGAAACTCCCTCGCGGTAACCCGGAAGGGAGTTTGTGTGAACTTACGTTACATGCCCAGCCACTCTTTTTTGCGCGGCAAGTCGTACTCTTTCACTTTTACCAGCTTACCGTTTTGCACAATATAAATCGGCGTGCGGGTGCTGGGGCGGTGGTCGGTGGTAGAGTAAGTAAGGTTAGCAGTTAGCCCGCCAATGCTAAAATTATTCATCGTTTCCATCGACGCCTTGATGCCCTCGCCGCTTAAATTGCCCACTTTGTCGGCGCGCCGGATTGCCTCGACCCAAACCAGCGCCGTGGCCCAACCACGCACATAAATTGCGTCCAGGGAAGACTTAGGCGTTTTGCCTTTGTTGAAATCAAGAATCGCCTTCATACCCGGAACATCGGTTCCGTAGGGAACATGGGCCATTACGCCGGTCACGCCTTCTGCCGTGGCGCGCGCCACCTCGGGCAGCTTCTCGCTAAAGCCATAGGGATTGGAGCCGAATTTGATTTTTAAGCCGAGTTTCTGCGCGTCTTTCAAGATGATTGACGCGCCGGTGGTCGTGACATTGATATAGGCGTAGTCGGTGGTATTCTTCTGCATATTCAGTAGTTGGCTCGTGGCATCCTGAAAGTTGCCCGGCACCACTTCTTCATTCGCGACTTCGAGACCCAATTCCTGAGCATAGGCTTTGCCGGCGGCGAGCGGTGAGCGGCCATAGGGATTGTCGCCGAAAATAAAAGACACTCGCGCCTTGCGGCTGGTGTTTTTCCAATCTTCCTTCACCCAGGTCAACCAGGCGCGTAGTTGATCCGAATAACTCGGCGCAACAAAGAAGTTAAACGGTGTTTTGGTCGGGTCAGTCAAATGCGCGGAAAACGACGCGGAAAAATAAGGAATTTTGTCGTTGTTGACGAAATTCTTCAGCGCTTCCGTGTCGCCGGTTCCCCAGCCGCTAATCATCAGCACTTTTTCATCGCCCACCAGGCGCTTATAAGCTGCCACCGCTTCGGGAATTTTGTAACCGTAGTCGACGTCGATTAATTTGATTTTTTTGCCGTTGATGCCGCCACTTGAATTAATAAATTCGACGTAGTCACGCACACCCTGGGCATAAGGCTTGCCGACATCGGAGGTAATCCCGGTCAAATCAAAGATGCCACCCACTTTAATCTCCTGCGCTAGCGCGAGACCAAATCCCCCAAAGGCAATCAGCCCAAACAGGACGGCCTTGAGGCGAAGTAATGTAGTCATTGAAACTCTCCTAAATATTTATAGCGCTAGACAACGGCTCGAAATACTAACAAGCCCCCACTGGGAAGTCAAAAGCGTAGTGCGTGCTACACTGCATTCAACGCCGCCAGCAGCAATATGGCATGACAGCAATGCATTTTTCCGATGAAAAACCCCTTGAAATCTTCGCGCTCTGAATTTCCCTCGATCAATGGGCTGCGCTACCATGTTCGCGTATGGGGTGAGTCCAATCAGCCGAAATTATTCCTATTGCATGGCTGGATGGACATCGCCGCGTCGTTTCAATTTCTGGTCGATGCGCTGGAACAAGACTGGTGCGTCATTGCGCCGGACTGGCGCGGCTTCGGACTCTCAGAATGGAACAACAACCCGTACTATTTTCCCGACTATTTCGCCGACTTGGATCGGTTGCTCGACCATTACCAGGCGGGCGGCCCGGTCAACTTGGTCGGTCATAGCATGGGCGGCAACGTCGCGGGCCTGTACGCCGGCATTCGCCCGCCGCGCGTTGCCAAACTTGCGCTGCTGGAAGGCTTCGGCCTGAAACCGACAGAGCCCGGCCACGCCCCGACGCGCTTCGCCAAATGGCTCGATCAATTGAAGGAACCGCCGAGCTTTAAAACCTACCGCAACGTCGAGGAATTTGCGCGACGTTTACAGCAAAACAATTCGCGCCTGAGCCTTGAGCGTGCGCTGCACATCGCCCAACATTCCTGCAAGGAAACCGCACCCGGAATAGTTGAACTACTCAGCGATCCGGCGCACAAATTAACCAACCCGGTTTTATACCGATTGGATGAAGCCAAAGCTTGCTGGAATCAAGTGACCGCCCCGAGCCTGTGGATCACCGGCGCCGATTCCGAATTCATGCGCATGCAGGTCGCAAGCCCTGAAGACTACGCGTCGCGCAAGGCGTGCTTCAAACAATTGCACGAAGCGGTGATTCAAGATTGCGGCCACATGATGCACCACGATCAACCGCAGGTGCTCGCCAGCTTACTCGAAACCTTTTTTGCTGACTAACGTAGCCGAAGAACCGCGCCCTGCTTGGCGCGCCCTAAGCCCCTCGGTCGTGGCGGCGCCATGGCTGGAAGCCGCATTTACAGGGGGCGGTGGCGAAGGCGTCGGAAGATCGTATTGGTGCACGTCATAATCACCCACCGGTAGAAACCAATGACCACAGAAGAACAGCAACAAGCCGCCCGATTTATTGCCGAACATCGCCTCGGCAAAATGCCCTTGCCGGCACTGGACGCCGCAATCAGGCCGCTCGATATCGACACCGGCTATGCCGTGCAAGCCATTGCCAATAGACAACTGTCTCGGGCTAATCTGGGCAAGGTGCTGGGACACAAAGTCGGCGCCACCAATCCGGTTCTGCAGCGACGTTTGAATATCGCCCATCCCGTAGCGGGACAAGTATTCGCAACGACTATCCATCAGCGTAGCGCCGCCCTGCTTCATGGCGACTATGTGCAGCCCGGTGTCGAGTGCGAAGTGGTGGTGCATCTCGGGCGCGATCTGCCGCCGCGCGCCGGGACTTATTCGCGCGCCGAGATCGAAGCCGCTATCGCCTCTTGCGCTGCGGGCATGGAAATCATCGATGACCGCTACGTCGACGTGAAAACCCTGGGTGCGCCGACCTTGATCGCCGACAACGCGCTCGATGCGGGCGTGGTAATCGGCGCACCGGTCACCAATTGGCAAGCACTGAATCTACCCACCCTGGCCGCGGCAACGGCCATCAACGGCAACATTGTTGGGCGCGGAACCGGTGCCGACGTGATGGGTGACCCGATCAACGTTGTGGTCTGGCTCGCCAATGACTTATCGCGCCGCGGCCTGGGCCTTAAAGCGGGCGAATTCGTCTTCACTGGCGCATGGTCGATATCGTTTGGGTGCAGCCGGGCGATCATGTTGTCACTTCCGTTGCAGGATTGGGTTCGGTGGCGTGCGTGTTTCGCTAACGGGATTAATTGGGCACCGTCAAATGGTCAATTCCGAATAACATACAACGTGCGAAGATGTCATTTTCAAAGGGAGGAAAATAATGGGACTATCTAACAAAAGCCGCGTGCAACGCATGGGCTGTGCGTTTATTTTGGCGACAATCGGGGTCGGGTTTTCGTTACATTCCAGTGAAATTTCAGCAGACGAAGGGACTCGAACAATGAAAGTCATACGCATCTATACCGGGTCGGACAATCAGTCCCATTTCGAAGACGTGTTGGTGCCGATGAAGGACGCCGGCAAGATCGGCTTCATGTCGGAAATCACCCGGGCGACCGGCGTGGTATTTCGCGAAACCGGCGGCGACTACAACTATGATTTTCACACCGCACCGCGACGGCAATACGTGGTTAATCTGGAGGGCGAAGTCGAAATCGAAGTCGGCGATGGAAGCAAACGCATTCTGCGTGCTGGCGATATTCTGTTGGCGGAGGATACCACCGGCCAAGGCCACATCAGCCGCGCCGTCGCCGGAAAACCGCGCAAATCGTTGTTCATCACACTGGATTAATTTGCCGTCAAATTTTGTTCATTTGACGACCAGGCGGTGCCGAGACTATAGTTTCAGTCAGCGAATAAAGGGGGGGTTAAATTCCTCACTCGCGGACAAGGCATTCAATTTAAATCAGGGAGACTTACATGAAAATTTACGATTGGCACATTGCTCCGAACCCACGACGGCTGCACATTTACCTGGCCGAAAAAGGACTCCAAATTCCGCTCGAAGAAGTCGGCGGCGACGATCTAAAACTCAAACCGGCCTATGTCGCAAAGTATCCCCATGCCATGGTGCCCGTTTTAGAGTTGGACGATGGCACCCTAATCGGTGAAGCCATGGCGATCTGCCGCTATTTCGAGGAACTTCATCCGGATCCGCCGCTGATGGGCACCGACCCCAAGGACAAGGCCATTGTCGAAATGTGGGAGAAACGCGCTAACGAAGAAGGCATGCTCGCCGCCTCCGAACTGTTTCGCAACACCCATCCGTCTTTCGCCGATCGCGGATTGCCCGGCTCGGCCGAATCGATTCAGCAGCATCCGTATCTGGTCGAGCGCGCCAAAGCCCGCTTGGGTCGGTTCTATCGCAAGTTCGACGCGCAACTCGCCAACAATGAGTTCGTTGCCGGCAAGCGCTACACCATCGCCGATGCGACTACTCTGTGCGCCATCGATTTTGGCAAATGGACCGAACTCGACATACCGCCCGAATGCAAGCACCTGCGGCGCTGGTACGACGCCGTATCCGCGCGCCCGAGCGCTAAAGCGTAATCGTTCGTGAGCGCCCGTGTTAAGCATGGGCGCTTCTTCAACCAGCAATTCGCTCCACTGCAAGCCTTCGCTGCTACGCTCACACCACACACGGGGATACCATGGGCCCATTCCAACACATGCTTTGCGAAGTGATTCGTGCCGACGGGCAGGCACACTCGGCGCGAACGGTGGAAATTTTCGGCTGGATCATGTTCGCTGAAGCAGCAGGATTGCTGTTCGCGCCGCATTTCGCCGCCGCGCTGCTACATCTGCCGCCGCTGAGCGACCAAGCCGCAAATTACCTGCGCCTGGTCGGGCTATTGGTCGGCGGTCTGGGCATGCTCTACATCGTCAGCGGCCGCCTCAACGCGCAAGGTTTCGTTTTCGCCACCTTGCTGGATCGGCCCCTGGTGCCGCCCATCATGGCGCTGCTGTGGTGGTTCGGAGTCATTCCCGGACCGCTGGCGATTCTATTCGCGCTGTCCGACGGACTGAGTTCGCTGTGGACGTTCAGCGCATGGCGCCGGGAAAACGCGGGTGGTGCAGCGACGTAACTAGCGCGACTGAACTATGTTTCAGCAAGCGTAGGGTGCATTCATGCACCGTTTTCGGGTCACTCATCTGAACCGACGGCATGCAGCCGCCACGGCTGACGCGAGCGGGAGTTAACCGTGAAGAAACTAAGTGGCGCCGGGTAGGTCAGCGCGACGGTAGTTTGGCATCGCGGCGCTTTACGGCGGATTAGTTCGGTGCATGAATGCACCCTACAACTGACCAAGCAGGAAGCCGCTCCTGGCGAGCACTTATTTCTTCAACACACCACGGCGCATTTGATCCAACTCGATGCTCTCGAACAGCGCCTTGAAGTTGCCTTCGCCGAATCCTTGGTCGCCTTTGCGTTGGATGAACTCGAAGAAAATCGGACCCAACTGATTGGCGCTGAAAATCTGTAGCAGCAAGGCGCCCGGTTTGCCATCCAGCAGTATCTTGCGCGCGCGTATTGCGTCGACGTCCTCGCCGTGGCCGGGAATGCGCTTGTCGATGAGTTCGTAATAGGTATCGACCGTATCCAGAAGCTGCACACCACCGGCGCGTAAAGCATCGACCGTGCGCAACAGATCGCCGGAACCGAGCGCGATGTGTTGGATGCCCTCGCCCTTGTAGCGGTCCAGATACTCGGTGATCTGTCCGGCGGTTTGCGTGCCCTCTTCGTTAATCGGGATACGAATCTTACCGCACGGGCTGGTCAGTGCCTTGCTCTTGACGCCGGTGATCTGGCCCTCTATGTCGAAATAGCGTATCTCGCGGAAGTTGAATAAGCGCTCATAAAAATCCGCCCACTCGGCCATGCGCCCGCGATGCACGTTGTGAGTAAGGTGATCGATATACTGCAGGCCGTGCCCCAGCGGGTTTAACTCGGCGCCCGGCAAGGGCTCGAAATCGACGTCGAAGAACCCGATATTGCCGATGTCGCCATCGCGTGCATTTTTCTTGCCACGCCACCGATCGACCAAATAAATCAGCGAATCGCCGATGCCTTTGATCGCCGGAATGTTCAGCTCCCCCGGCCCGCTAGGGCCGGCATAGCCCCAGGCGCCGAGCGACAACGCGCGTTCATAGGCGAGCTTGGTATCTTGCACGCGAAAGGCGATGGCGCACACGGAAGGCCCGTGCAGCCGGGCGAAACGTTGCGCGAAGGAATCGAGTTCGGCGTTCAGAATAAAATTGATTTCGCCTTGGCGATAAAGCGTGACGTTTTTATGGCGATGCTTTGCGATGGCCTTGAAACCCATGCGCTCGAATACTGCCGCCATCGCCGCCGGATCGGGCGCGGCGTATTCGATGAATTCGAAACCATCGGTTCCCATGGGATTTTCGGCACGGGGCGTGGGCATGGTTGGCAGTGGAAGCATCGTCCGGTAAAAGAGTGGGTGGCGAGAAAATTGAAGCGTACCGCAAGGCCATAAAAATTTCTACGGAATCGTGGAACGCCGAGTCGCGCAAAACTAGGCATCGCCAGGAACCGCTCTGGGTTTGCCTTCCGGCCATGGCATTGCCAGAAACCAATGGCCCTAGGCCACCCCGGCAGGGCGCGGCGTTTCAGGCAATGCCCGTCCGAAACGCAGCAATGGCTCGCCCACGTCTACCCAGTCTGGGTTTCCGCCTTCGCGGGAACGACAATCGGGATGGCGTGGCGCCTCCCTGAACATCGATGCGTTTACGATGCAAACCCGACGAAATACTACACTAGCTGGAAAAGGTCTTGGTGCCGGAACCGGAATCGAAAAACACGACGCGCACCTGATGGATACTATATGTACAGGTTATCCATTTCAGGTGTTACTGCATAAGTTACTGCATTCCGCTCCCGCTACTATTTCAGTTCCTTTCGGAAAGGTTGAGGTTTAACAGGTGCGGCGGGAATGACCCCAGCGGGTATTTTTCAGGATCATTAGAAATTGATTCAGCGTTCGCAAGTACGCTACGGGCAAGCTGGACAGGACACGCGTGTGTCGAGTGGAAACTCGCCCTTCCGCGGGGTTCTTAGGGCCGTTGATCAGCCGAAGGGGGCTGATTTCGCGGCGCTTTGGCCGTTCGGGCGAGCGCCGGGCGAGCGCGATCCTCGGCGCTGTTACCGAAACGGTGCCGGTTAGGACTCAGGCCGCTTGAAACAGATCGACGCGACGCGCGGGCGAGCGTGGCGGCGCCCGGGTAGGTAAACCGAGATGGGCGAGGAGTCGCGCAATCACCGACGGCTCAACGATGGCGGCGATGATCTTCAAGCTGCCGCCACACTGCGGGCAGTGTTCGAGATCGATATCGAAGACGCGCTTGAGCAGGCGCGCCCAACTCAGGCGCGCCGGCGAGGCAAGCGCGTGGACGTGATCGGCCGGCTGCCCGGATGCGTTCTCTGCGGGGGACGGAGGAACGAGCGCGGCAAGGCGTTGCTTGAATTCGAGCGGCGACATGACGATGTGAGTCGTCCCGTCCTTGTAGGCGTTCTTCAATTGCAACACCACTTGGCCGGCGCGGTTGAGCTTGAGCTGTTCGTTGGCAATCGCCCGGCGGGTGATGGTGCGGCATAGGTGTTCGAGTGCCTTGCGCTGATTGGCGCCGCAGCGCACCGCCGCGTGCAGGCTAATGCCGTGCGCGTTGGCGCACGGGGTTTGGCCGGATGGCGCTGCTCGGCTAGGCACGCTTTGCAAGCTGAGCACTTTCTGTCCTGCGCGCGGCCCCAGTGCGATGCGGTAGGCTGAGCCCGGACACCAACAGTCCAGTGCTGTTCGTGCCTGGCGAAGGGTCGGGCCACTGGCCCGGCGCGGCCTGCAAGGCCAGGAGGCCGCTTGCAGAGGCGTGAGTGCGTGATCGGCCTCGATCTCCCCCCAGGTAGGTCATCCTTTGTTCTTCGATAAGATGACCTTGGCGGTCAACCCCTTCAGGATGCGCGTGATGATCTTCGCCAGCAGCCTGCAGCTCATCGCCAATGGGTGCACGCGCTTCATGAAACACCGGGGCGCCTTCGCTGCTGCGATAGACGCCGTCAAGCACCAAGCAGTGGAGATGAATGTTCAGATTGGCAGCGGTGCCAAAGCGCTGGATCAAGGTGACCGCACCGGTGTCGGCTTCGCCGTGTTTAAGTCCCGCTTGGTTATCGGCGGTGTTGCCTAGTAGGTTCGCCGCCGCTGTTTTTTCCGCCATCGCGAGGCTTTCCAAAGGGGATTGCACGGCTTGCAACATAATATTTTTTGCGCTTAACTATTAAGGGATACCGAGCATTACAGATACTTTCGTTGGGTACGTACAAATAGCAACTACGGCTACGGCTGTGCCTGTATGAGGGTGTTCACCGACCCGAAGCAGTTCTATGTTACCAAGATATTTTCAAGCTCGGCGCGCAAGTCGAAAGTCTGTAGGAAGGATCGCGTGCTGAAGGAACCTAAACCCGATTGACGAGAGCCTAATGTAGCAAGTACTGCCGGCAGCGGTACTTCGCCGGTTAACTCATGCCGTGAATTCCTAAACCAAGTTAGGCGACGTGAAACCGATTGAGGAAATCGGTAATCGACAAAATTCGAGTACGTCTGAAAATGGCGCTTATGGCAAGCAAATTTAAATTGCCGAACTAAGTCCCGCGTCATTTCGGATAGAGCTGACGATTTCGATCGCGAAGAAACTCGACAATTTTCCAAATTTCGTCGGGTTGGAGTTGATCGGAAAAGGGCGCCATAACCGTACCGCGCCGACCTTTGGAAATGGTATTGAAGATCATCGAATCGGTTGGTTGGAAAATCCACTCGTCATCGGTGAGACTCGGTCCTACGGCGCCTTCCGCCTCGTGGCCGTGGCATGAGTAACATCCTGTCTTGAGAAAAAGTTTTTTACCTTCGGTGGCTGCTGCGGCGTCACCTGCGTAGGGATTCACCCGCTCGTCTTCAGCTAAAGCAGCATTCAGCGTCAATCCCATCAGCAATAGCGGAATGGCGCGGTGAAAAAATTTCGATCGGTTGATCATGCTTTTTTCTTCGAGGTTAGAGGAAGCGGCCGTCAGCGGCCGCTTCCTTGTTAACACAGTTTTTTAATCTTCAAACAAACCAAACACCGTGACATAGCCACCCTTGCGGCTATCTTTAAGTTGCGGTGCGCCACCACCACCGATAGTTGCCCATCCGGTCCAGCCACCGTATCCAGACGGTACCGCGATGTATTGTTTACCACCGATCGAGTAGCTTACCGGGCTGCCAACAATTCCTGAGCCGGTTTGATAGGACCACATTTCCTTGCCAGTATCCTGGTCGAAGGCCTTGAACTCACCCTCGGGGGTGCCGGCGAATACCAGACCACCACTGGTGGTCAGTACGCCGCTCATGAAGGGCGATGGTGCTTTGACAGTCCATTTCTTTTCACCGCTCTTGGCATCGAACGCCACTAACTGGCCATGTCCTTTGTTCCATTTGATGCTGCCAATCCCCCAATGGGGTTTGCCCTCCGTGCGCTCGCCTTTGGCACTTTTGATATCGGTACAAATCTCGCGACTTGGAACGAATACCATTTGTTTGTCGGGACTATAGGCCATGGGGTTCCACCACTTGCCACCTTCGGAAGCGGGGCAGATGTCCTTGGCTTCATATTCATAGGTCGGCACTTTTTCCTTGTTGACGATTGGGCGACCTTCCGGTGTAAACCCGGTCATCCAATTGACCTTGGAAATTTCCTTACCATAAACGAATTTTCCGTTGGTGCGATCAATGCTGTAAAGAAAGCCATTGCGATCGCCGTGCAGCCAAACTTTGCGGTCGCCAAGATCGGCAAGAATGTGCTCGTTTACGCCATCGAAATCCCAAACATCGAACGGCGTGTATTGGAAGTGGAACTTGATCGCGCCGGTATCCGCATCCAAAGCTAACGTTGAGTTGGAATAGAGGTTATCTCCCTCGCGCCCGACACCGTCCCAATCGGGGTTGGGATTACCGGTACCCCAGTAGACAATATTCAGGGCCGGATCATACGAGCCTGTGATCCAGGCCGATGCGCCGCCGAACTTGAGGTTGTCGGGATCTTTTCCCCACGTATCGGAACCCGGTTCACCCGGGGCGGGAATCGTATAACGGCGCCACACTTGTTTGCCGGTCTCGGTATCGAGGGCTTCGATGAACAACCGAGTCGGATACTCCGCACCCGACATGCCGACGATGACTTTGCCCTTCACGACCAGCGGCGCCACGGTCATGGTATAGGCTTTTTTGGGATCGCCAAGGTTGACATCCCATACCTTCTTACCGGTTTTCATTTCCAGCGCGACTACGTGCGCATCAGGCGTTGCAACAAACACCTTGTCGCCGTATAAAGAAGCGCCGCGATTGCCGATGTCACAGCACATCAACTTGCCCACGTCTTCCGGCAGCGGATGGTTGTACTGCCAAATCATACCGCCCGTCTTTGCATCGACGGCGAACGTGCGCGCATGAGAGGAAGTGACGTACATCACGCCGTCATGAATCAGCGGTGTGGTGTTTTGTGCGTCCAACACACCGAAGGAAAACGTCCATTTCGGGACTAGGCGCTTGACGTTTGAACCATTTATTTGCTTGAGCGGACTGTGGCGCGTGCTCATATAGTCGCGCCCAACCATGCGCCAATTATCGGTATCTTTGTGGGCGTTTAACAGCATGTCGTCGGTGACGCCTTGGCCCAGTGTTTGATTGGCTACCAGCAATGGCACCAATAGCGCGCCCAAAGTTAAAATCCGAGTAATCATATCCTATTCTCCTAGCGAAAAAACTTCGATTGAAAATAACGACGCAAGAACAGCTTCGTTAGAACTTCGTAGGGATTCGAATGCCCCGTTTGGTCCCGTGTTAAGGTACTACTGGATAGGTGGCCAGTCAAATACCAAAAGCGCAAGCGCCGCGCCGGGCTACTGCAGTGGTATCGGACAGAGCGCCGTTGCACATCCCCAAACGCGCCCACGCGCTCACCATCATTGGTATAGAACGAGGCGGCTGTCTATGCATCTCCCTTATTCCATGCTTCGCTGAAGGCTTCGGTTTCGCTGAAAATTGCCTGTTCATCATTCGAGTTCAATTTGCTCCTTTCGCGAACGATACTGCACAATTCAAAGATACTGACAGATAATTTGCCGCCTCACACAATAGCGACGAGCGGGCTAACGTCCGGCGTCCGGCGCGCGCCGCTCTTGGCGCGTCGCTCGGCACGCCGTTGTTAGGTCGCAGCGCGAAAAAGCGGCGAGCAAGCTTCAGCGATCTGTTCCACATGGCGGTGGTCCGTGCCACAACACCCACCCATCACATTCAGGCGCGGGAGCCGTGTCTTGAGACGGGCGTACTGCAATCCCAGTTCGACGGGGTTCCCAACATCGAGCTCGGGGGACTCGTTCAACTCTGCGTGACTCTTGCGCGAAGCGTTCGCTCGGAGGCCCCGAATCCGATCCAACCAAAACCCGCCTTCAGCCAGCACGCGCTCGAAATGCGTAGGATGGGCGCAGTTGATCATGTAATAGCATGGATAACCTGACGTCGCGTCGTCAACTTGCTCGATCGCTGCCTTTAGGGTCTGGCCGGTCGGGAGATTGCCGTCGGTCTCGACGGTAAAGGAAATGGCAACTGGTATGTCCGCACGCAGAGCGGCTCGAGCAATCCCAAGGGACTCCTCCACGTAGTTCATGGTAATGGCACATACCATATCCGCGGCGGAACCAGCGAGGGTTTCGACTTGGTCTCGATGATAGGCCGCCGCTTCGTGCTCCGACATCGCACGATCAGGAACATAGCCGTCTCCGCGAGGGCCGAGGCATCCGCTGATGACCACTGGAGTCCGTTCGGTTTCGTATTCATTTCGAACCTCCTCGAGCAGGTGGATCGCTCTACGGTTTGCATCCGCCAGCACCTCGGGCGTGTAGCCGAGCCGTGTTCCCCAGTCCGCGTTGGCCCGCCAGGTCGCGC
The DNA here is from genome assembly GCA_046598945.1 of Burkholderiales bacterium. Lineage (GTDB taxonomy): Bacteria > Pseudomonadota > Gammaproteobacteria > Burkholderiales > JALYOK01 > JALYOK01. The sequence continues at coordinate 55,933 of JBKJHT010000050.1, forward strand.
TTTCGAGAATAAGGCCGCTGCCGAACTGCTTCGCGATCTCCGCATATGTATGAAAGTACTCGCGGAGGGCCGCTTCGCCCTCGTGCGTCTTAAACAGGTGGAATGCAGCGAAGTCCGGGAGATCCAATCCTTCATGGAAAATCAAGGTAGTTTCGATGCCGCCGTCGGTGAGGTAAAGACCGCCACCGAGTTGCGGTAGTATATTGCGGTATTTCGCCATAGTTTGGTCTCCTGTCGCGATCTGCCTTCGCGACCTAACGTAAAATTGAGGGGCAGCCCGCTTCTGGGCTGTCCCGCTCGAATGCAGGGTTGGGCATCACTTCAATGTGGCCTGGCACTCGGCAGAGGAGCGGTAAATATTCCCAGTTTTTGGGGAAATGTATACCCCGTAATTACTATCGTAGTTTCTGGGGTGAGCACGTCCCGGAACAACGGACACACAGCCAAAATACAAAACCGCGTACAACTCGTTATTGATGTTTGAGTTGTGAAAGCCGACTACCGTGTCTGAACCGCCGACATCCTTGATGCCTATTTGAAGCACATTTCCAAATTGATATGTGCAATAGCGCCCGTTGTTTGGGATCTCTTCACACTTTGTGGCTGCAATCGCTCGTTGAAACAAGCGATCTTGAAGCGATTTCTGAGCGAAGGCTGGCGCTGAGCCAAGCAATAAAGCAAGTGTGGGGATAAGAGCATAAAGCGGGAATTTGATGTTCATATGTGATGCCCAACGTAGAAGTAACCGGCCTGCGCGGCTTTTTGCGCAGGTCCGGTTGACGGCCGGGCTGGGGGTGCGCCCAGTGAGCTTTCTATTCATCGCCGTAGACTCGGAAGTATTCCGTTGCATGTGTCATGTAGAGATCGGTGTAAAGATTGTAAATCTCAAACCAATCTAATCCCTTTATCGGCCCTGTTTCATTCTTCGTACCAAGGAAAAAATCTATAGCGTGTGGGTGCGAGAGTTTGTTTAGATAAGACCAAATTACGGTCAGGGTGAAATTGGAAAATGGAAATTCAAGAAGGTTGGATGCATGTTCTTCGTCCTTCGGGAAGGAGGTTCTTGGCCGGCTACACACCGCCATGAATCGCAGTTGTCCCTGGCTGGGATCATATTGACCAAGTGAAACGAGATTATCGTCGCAGGACTCTGGAATTACGTAACGTTCTCTCGATAGATCTCCGCAAACTCGAAACAGCACGGGAATGAATAGATTGTCTTGCTTAATGCCGGTCGTAACCTGGCAACTATCCTCTTTTCGATCGACGAACACTTGGGTTCGTTTGATGACATTGACGTTCAAGCTCCTGGAACTGGTGTGAACGGAGATATGCTTTTCGCAGTCGTCAAACGCGGATTCGTCGCTGAGGGCGACAAGATCGTTTAGCGTCTTGCCCGTATAAGTGCGACCACCGCTCGTTATGTGAATATTTAGATCGCCGGCCTTTTGCTCAGAGACGGCGAATACCGTTCTTGGTGTTCCATTTACATCGATGACAAAACGCACGCGCATCTCACCCCTAACGTATAGGATTTTATCCGGCATGCGAATGCATGGTGGATAAAATCAGTTGAACTGAACCGCTGTAGTCAGGGCGCGGTGGTCTGGAGATTATAAGGGCGCTGGCGAGCCGAGCCACGCCGCCCGGACAGGCAATCAACGTAGGGCCAAGGCGCAGGGGCGACATCATGGGCGCGTGAGCGATCCTCAATAGATGCGATGACTATGACAGATGCGCATTTCTGGGTCAACGGTGCGACTGAGGACTAACAGTCTCTTGCCGTTGTCGTACCGCGCGCGTCGTGGCATAATTTCCGTTTTACTTTTCACCTCGCCATGGCTGCTCTTACCCTCTACGATAAACTTTGGAACGCTCATCTTGTTCATGAGGACTCCGACGGCACGGCGTTGATTTACATCGACCGGCATTTGGTGCATGAAGTCACCAGTCCCCAGGCATTCGAAGGCCTGCGCCTCGCCGGGCGACAGCCGTGGCGCATCGGTTCGGTGGTCGCGACGGCGGATCACAACACGCCGACCAAAGATTGGGATCAAGGCATCAAGGATCCGATTTCGCGCACGCAAGTGGAAACACTCGACGCGAATATCAAGGCGTTCGGCGCCAAGGCCTATTTTCCGTTTCTCGATAAACGCCAGGGCATCGTCCATGTGATCGGCCCGGAGCAGGGCGCGACCTTGCCAGGCATGACGGTCGTGTGCGGCGATTCCCACACCAGCACCCACGGCGCGTTTGCCGCGCTGGCGATGGGCATTGGCACCAGCGAAGTCGAGCACGTGCTGGCTACACAAACTTTGGTGCAGAAAAAAGCCAAGGCGATGTTGGTGCGCGTCGAAGGTTCGCTGTCGAAATTCGTCACGGCGAAAGATGTCGCCCTCGCGGTCATCGGCAAGATCGGCACCGCAGGCGGCACGGGTCACGCAATCGAATTCGCCGGCAGCGCGATTCGCGGCTTGTCGATGGAAGGCCGTATGACGTTATGCAACATGGCGATCGAGGCGGGCGCGCGCGCCGGCATGATCGCCGCCGACGAGACGACGGTTCAATACGTCAAAGGTCGCTCGTTTGCGCCGAAGGGCGAGGATTGGGACAAAGCCGTCGCCTATTGGCGCACGCTGCATTCCGACGATGGCGCGCGCTTCGATAGCGTCGTCGAAATCGATGCGACAACTATCACGCCGCTGGTCACGTGGGGAACCTCGCCGGAAATGGTCGTGGCCGTTACCGATCGCGTGCCCGATCCCGATAAAGTTAAAGATGCGACTAAGCGCGAAGGTATGGAGCGCGCGTTGACCTATATGGGCCTCACGCCAGGTACGCCGATTACGTCCATCAATGTTGACAAGATTTTTATCGGCTCATGCACCAATTCGCGTATCGAGGATTTGCGCGCTGCGGCGTCTGTCGTTAAAGGCCGTCGCATCGCCGGCAATATCAAACTCGCGATGGTGGTGCCCGGTTCCGGCCTGGTGAAAGCGCAGGCCGAGCAGGAGGGTTTGGACAAAATTTTTGTCGCGGCTGGATTTGAATGGCGCGAGCCGGGTTGCTCGATGTGCTTGGGCATGAACGAGGATCAACTCTCGCCGGGCGAGCGTTGCGCGTCAACGTCGAATCGCAACTTCGAGGGCCGCCAGGGCACGGGCGGGCGCACGCATTTGGTCAGTCCGGCGATGGCTGCCGCAGCGGCGATTGCCGGGCATTTCGTCGACGTCAGAACGTTGTTATAGAGCGAACATGGAAAAATTTACTCGTTTAAAAGGATTGGTCGCGCCGCTGGATCGCGCCAACGTCGATACCGATGCGATTATTCCGAAGCAGTTCTTGAAATCGATCAAGCGCACCGGCTTCGGGCCGAATTTGTTCGATGCGTGGCGCTATATGGATCGCGGTGAGCCGGGGCGGGACAATAGTTCGCGACCGCTTAACCCTGACTTTGTGCTGAATCAGCCGCGCTACCAAGGCGCTGAGATTTTAGTGACGCGGGAAAATTTCGGCTGCGGCTCCAGCCGCGAACATGCGCCTTGGGCGCTGATGGATTACGGTTTTCGTGTGGTCATCGCGTCGAGTTTTGCCGATATATTTTTTAACAACTGTTTCAAGAACGGTTTGTTGCCGATTGTGCTCGGCGCTAGCGAAGTCGATCGCTTGTTCGCAGAAGCGGCGCCCACTGCGGGTTATCGCTTGACCGTCGACCTTGACGCGCAAACCGTGGTGACGCCATCCGGTACAGCCTATCGCTTCGAGATCGATGCGTTCCGCAAATATTGTTTGTTGAACGGCTTGGACGAGATCAGCCTGACCTTGAAGAATGCCGACAAAATTCGCGCGTACGAGGAATTGCGCAAAGTGCGTGAACCTTGGATTTTTGCTTAGAGACGAAAAATGAAAATAGCGATATTGCCGGGTGACGGCATCGGCCACGAGATTATGCTGGAAGCACTACGGGTGCTGGATGTGCTGCGCGCGGATGGTTTGAAATTCGAAACGGAAAAAGCCTCCGTCGGCGGTACGGCTTTTGACGAAACCGGCGTGCCGTTGCCGGACGCGACGTTGAAACTTTGTCAGCAAGCCGATGCGGTGCTGTTCGGCGCCGTCGGCGGCACGCAGTACGATGCGCTGCCGCGCGATAAACGTCCGGAGCAGGCGATTTTGGGCTTGCGCAAAAACATGCAACTGTTCGCAAACCTGCGCCCCGCCTTGCTTTACCCGGAATTGGCGAATGCATCTAGCTTAAAGCCGGAAATCGTCGCAGGATTGGATTTGATGATCATCCGCGAATTGACCGGCGATATTTATTTCGGCACACCGCGTGGCGTTCACAAAGACGAGAACGGCGAGCGCGTCGGCGTCAACACCATGACGTATCGCGAATCGGAAATTCGCCGCATTGCGCATGTCGGTTTTCAAACGGCGATGAAGCGTGGCAAGCGTTTGTGTTCCGTCGACAAAATGAATGTGTTGGAGACGACGCAGTTATGGCGCGATGTCGTGATCGAAGTCGCCAAGGAGTATCCGCAAGTCGAGCTGAGTCATATTTTGGTCGACAACTGCGCCATGCAGTTGGTGCGCAATCCGAAGCAATTCGACACCCTGGTGACGGGTAATTTGTTCGGCGATATTTTGTCGGACGAAGCGTCAATGCTGACCGGTTCCATCGGCATGTTGCCCTCGGCGTCGCTGGACGCGAGCAATAAAGGCTTATATGAGCCGATCCACGGCTCCGCGCCGGACATCGCGGGCAAAGGCGTGGCCAATCCGATGGCGATGATGTTGTCTGCGGCGATGATGTTGCGCTATACCTTCAGCAAGACGGACGAGGCGAATCGCATCGAGAACGCGGTGCGCAACGTTTTGTCCCAGGGTTATCGTACCGGCGATATTTTCGAGCCGGGAATGAAGAAGATTGGGACAAAGGAAATGGGCGATGCGGTGGTGAAGGCCATGCAAGGATGAAGGACGAAAGACAAGGATGAGGGATGAAGGATGAAAAAAAGCGCGGGATGCATGTGCTGCGAGGTAATATCGGTGCGGCTTCTGGCATGGCGTTGGCTCTAAGCCAAGCAGGATGCGGCTTGCAGGCCGGTGAGTTTTTAAATTCATCCTTCCGCCTTCATCCTTCATCCTTGTCGTTCATCCTTCCGCCTTCATCCTTTTTATTTGATACGGGTTTAATGTGAAAAAAGTAGGTCTAGTAGGTTGGCGCGGTATGGTCGGTTCGGTGTTGATGCAGCGTATGAACGAAGCGCGGGACTTCGATCATATCGAGCCGGTGTTTTTTTCTACTTCGGCGCCGGGTAAATCCGGGCCGAAAGAATCGAACGGCGCGCTGTTGTCCGACGGCAACAATGTCGCGCAGCTCAAGATGATGGACATCATCATCACCTGCCAGGGTGGCGATTACACTAACGAGGTTTATCCCAAGCTGCGCGCGGCGGGTTGGAACGGCTATTGGATCGACGCGGCTTCGGCGCTGCGCATGGATAACGATAGCGTCATCATCCTTGATCCAGTGAATCCCAATGTCATTAAGGACGCGCTCAAAGCCGGCGGCAAGACTTACGTCGGCGGAAATTGCACGGTGAGCTTAATGTTGATGGCCTTGTCGGGGTTGTTTCAGCGCGGTTACGTCGAATGGATTACGGCGATGACCTACCAGGCCGCATCGGGCGCGGGCGCGCAGAACATGCGCGAACTGATCGCGCAAATGGGCGCAACCCATGCGGCGGTCAAAACCAAGCTTGAAGATCCGGCGTCGGCCATTCTCGATATCGATCGCGCCGTCGCGGATACGTTAGTAAGCGACGCGATGCCAATGGCCAATTTTGGTTATGCCCTTGCTGGCAGCTTGCTGCCGTGGATTGACAAGGATTTAGGTAACGGCCAAAGCCGCGAAGAGTGGAAGGCGATGGCGGAGGCGAATAAGATTCTGGGTACCACGGCGAAGCCGATTCCGGTGGACGGCATTTGCGTGCGCATCGGCGCCATGCGCTGCCATAGTCAAGCGCTAACCATTAAGCTCAATCGCGACGTGCCGCTGGACGAAATCGAAGGCATGCTCGGCGCGGCTCATGCGTGGGCAAAAGTGATCCCCAATCGCCGCGACGATAGTCTGCGTGAATTAACGCCTGCGGCAGTCACGGGAAAGCTCACCACCCCGGTTGGACGTCTGCGAAAATTACCCATGGGCGGGGAGTACTTGACCGCGTTTACGGTGGGAGATCACTTGTTGTGGGGCGCCGCAGAACCGTTGCGGCGCATGCTGCGCATTCTCATCGATTAAGGATTAGCCGCGGCGAGACGTGAGTTGTTTTGTAGACTGAATTCGTTGCTGTCAGAAACACGACGCTCCTGGTGATTCGCTCGCAAAAATCAAGATTTTGGTTGACAAGGGTAGCCGTTAGGGCGAACTATTACAGTAGTTTTGAGCTTGCATCTGTAACTAATTGATGTTATTTTGAAACCTTAAGATTAACCTTTGAGCGAATCTATCGGATATGCGAGGAATTAAACTCTTTCGCCGCGCGGCAGTGATTGCCGCAATTTCGCTGTTGCCAAGCCTGGCTACGGCGGCCGGTTTAGGAAAAATTAATGTAATGTCTGCCCTCGGGCAGCCCTTATTGGCTGAGATCGATCTGGTGTCGGTTAGCGCGGAGGAGATGCCTTCTCTAGCGGCACGGCTGGCGTCGCAAGATGCCTATCGCGAGGCAAACGTCGCGTACCCGAACGGGCTCGGCAATTTTCGCTTTGTGGTCGAAAAACGCGCAAACGGTCAGCCCTATCTGAAGGTGATGTCCAATCAGCCGATTAACGAGCCTTTCCTCGATTTATTAATTGAGTTGAATTGGGCATCGGGTCGGTTGTTGCGCGAATATCCCGTGTTACTCGACCCACCGGGATATAACGTGGCGAAGTCGCAATCGCCGACGGTTACCGCGCCGCAAATCGCGACCACTCCCGTACCGCGCAGCAATCGCGCGCCCGCTGGCGCCGCAGTGCCGGCGCCAAAAGAACGGATGGCTACGGAGGCAGCACCAGCGGCTCAAAGGCCACGCGATGCGTCAACTCCTGCCAGCGCGAATGAAAGTGCCGATACCTATGGTCCCGTTAAATCTGGCGAGACGTTGGGCGGAATTGCCGAGTCGACGCGACCACCCGACGTAACGCTGGATCAGATGTTGGTATCGCTTTATCGCGAGAACAAGGGCGCGTTTAGCGGTCAAAACATGAACCGCATGAAAAAGGGCATGATTTTGAAAGTGCCCGACGCCGCGACATTAGCAGAAGTCAATCCGGCTGCGGCGAAGCGTGAAGTTGTCGCACAAACTGCCGATTGGAATGCCTATCGCAAGCGTCTGGCTAACGTCGCTGCACGAGGTGCGGCGCAAGGCGACAAACCGGGTCAGACGGCCGGGGGCGCGATCGATACCAAGGTCACCGACGATAAGGCGCCGCCGGAAAACGGCAAGGACGTATTGAAACTGTCCAAAGGACAGGCCGCTGCGGACAAACCAGGGGTCGCCGGCAAAGGCAGCGGCGAAAAGCTTAGCGCTTTACAGGAAGACGTCGCTACTCGTGATCAAGCCTTGCAGGAGGCACGCGCGCGCATTACCGCGCTTGAGCAACAAATTAACGACATGCGTCGGTTGATCGAGTTGAAGGGCGCACCGGTTACGGTGGAAAAACCGGCGCCGCCGAGCGTCGCGAATACACCTCCTGTCGATAAACCGACGGCAGTGGTGACGCCGCCGGTCGAACCAAAGCCGGCAATGGAATCGAAGCCGATTACGCCGGGAGAAATTCAGCCTGAACCGAAACCCGCCGACGTGGAGAGTGCGACGCCGGTCGAGGCGCCGCCCGTGATGAAAAAACCGAAACGCGTGATGCCACCACCGACTCCGGTTGAGGAAGCGGGTTTACTCGATGATTTAATGGGCAATCCGCTCATCCCAGCGGCCGGTGCCGCCCTGCTAGGTTTGTTAGGATTTTTAGGCTACCGTCAGTTCCGCAAACGTAAGGACGCGCAGCTCGGCGCATTTACCGCCACGGGCGCGATTCCCGGCGGGTTCAAGGTCGGGCAGGCGGCGGCGCGGGCTTCGGCACCGATACCCGATGCGGAAAATAGCTCCTTCCTGAGCGATTTCGATAAGGTGGGTGGCGGCAATATCGATACCGATGAAGTCGATCCCGTTGCGGAGGCGGATGTCTACATCGCTTACGGTCGCGATGCCCAGGCGGAAGAGATTCTGAAAGAAGCGATGCTCAAAGACTCATCGCGTTATGAAATCCCGCTGAAATTGCTGGAAATTTACGCCAACCGTAAGAGTACGCAGTCGTTTGAGTCGGTGGCGAAACAGTTGCACACGACGATTGGTGCGCAACATCCGGTGTGGGCAAAAGTGGCTGACATGGGCCGCAAAATCGATGCCGGAAATGCCCTGTATGCATCGGCCAACATTAATCCTGCTGACGATTACGTTGGCGATAGTACGGTGGTTCGCGCCGCCGGAGCGCTGGCAATGCCGAAACCAGCGCAAGACGTTCCGGCGGCGATGCGCGATACATTAACCGTCAAAGAGCCGATGCTTTCGAACGCGCCGCTCGACCTTGATTTGGATTTTGATGCGGCGCCGGCGCAAGCAAAATCAGCCACGGCAGGAAATCTCGCGCCTAACATCGGTATGCTCGATCTTGATTTAGGCAGCGCGAGCGACCAAGCCGCCGGCGATATGGACCTCGGAACACAAGAGAAGTCCAGCACCACCGGTGATCCATTTGTCCTCGATTTTGATCTCGATTCTCCCAGACCTGCGGCTGCAGAGCCTGCGAAAGCAGTAGCAGAAGCGGCACCGACAATGTTTGACAGCGGCGGATTGGATTTTCAGCTCGACATCGACGAACCATCGGTTAGCCCGACCTTCGCGGCGATCGCACCAAGTTTGCCGGTAGATCTGCCCGCTTTGGATATTTCCGATATCGATTTAGACTTAGGTTCCGCAAACGATAACGCCGCGTCGGCGAACAATGGCGCCGCTTGGCAAAGCGCCGAAACCAAGCTGGATCTCGCGCGGGCTTATCTCGAAATCGGCGATAAAATCGGCGCGGTAGAGATATTGCAGGAAGTCATCAAAGAAGGTTCTCTCGAGCAGCAAGAAGTAGCAAAAAAACTCGCCGCGCAAGCCTAAGCCGGATACACTGTGCGCACCAAAAGGCGCACAACGGCATGGCATTGTTTTCCTCTTTACGCATTCTCCTAGGGCTGAGCTTAATTGTAATAAGCTCGGCCTTGGATGTTTTTCCGCTCATCGCTACTACTCTCGCACTCGGACTGTATTTGTACTTTCGGAGTGATGGGGTCGCGTGGCGTTGGGTGCGCCGAGCGCGTTACTTGCTCATCATCCCGGCGCTGATTACTGGTTATACAAGCGCCGGAACGGGTGTGATTCCGAATCTTGACGTGTGGTCGCCAACGTGGGAGGGACTCGCGCTGGGCGGTGGGCAGTCGCTGCGCCTCCTTGTGGCATTGCTCGCGCTGCGAGTATCGCTGAAGGGATTATCGTTGGAGAATTTGAGTCAAGGCTTACTCAGCTTAATGTCCCCACTTGGCCATATTGGCTTAAACGTCGAACGCGCCGCGCGACGCTTGACCTTAACTTTCATTTATCTCAATCGCCTGGATGGTCGTAGCGCACGCGATCTTTTGCTCGGTTTCCAGCAACGCTACCCGCCGTTGAAGTGAGACTGATGCGCACTTTCCTTTTTTATTTTGTTGCTTAATCCGGTGAGGATCGCGCTTGGCATCGAGTACCACGGCGCACAGTATTGCGGCTGGCAATCGCAGGCTAACGGATGCGCCATTCAGGATGTCGTTGAGGCGGCCTTATCGAAGATTGCGGAACGCCCGGTGCAGGTGGTGTGTGCCGGGCGCACCGACACCGGTGTGCATGGGATTGAGCAAGTCATTCACTTTGATACCGATGCGCAGCGCCCATTGAGCGCATGGGTGCGCGGAACCAATGCGAATATGGCAAATGATATTGCCGTTTTGTGGGCGCGGCCTGTGGGCGAAGAATTTCATGCACGTTTTAGCGCCAAGTCGCGGCGCTATTGTTACATTTTGCTGAATCGCCCGCAGCGCCCGGCGTTGGCCTCCCGTCGAGCCGGGTGGTACCATCAAACGCTGGACGTGGATGCTATGCAGAGCGCCGCGCAGTGCTTCGCGGGGCGACATGATTTCAGTGCGTTCCGGTCGTCGGAATGCCAGTCGAAAACACCGATCAAGACCCTGCATTCGTTGGCCATCGAACGCTGCAACGATTACGTAATATTCAGCGTCCATGCGGATGGTTTCCTGCATCATATGGTGCGAAATCTCGTCGGTAGCTTGGTTTACGTCGGCAGCGGACGCGGCGATGCCGACTGGATAGCGGGCGTATTGGCGAGCGGCGACCGGCGTCGTGCCGCGCCAACCTTCTCGCCCGACGGACTTTACCTGACTCGTATCGAGTACGATCCTGCCTGGGGACTGCCGCAGCGGCTGGAAATCAAGCAGCGCGAACTGCTCACGGAAGTGATGTAGTAACCATGACAACGCGGGTGAAGGTATGCGGAATCACGCGGGTAGAGGATGGCTTAGCCGCCGCCCGAGTTGGCGTGGATGCCGTCGGATTTGTGTTTTATCCGCCCAGCCCTCGGTACGTCGCGCCGGAGCGCGCGCGCGATATCGCCGCAATGCTGCCCCCATTTGTCAGTACGGTCGGGCTATTTGTGGATGCGGATGCAGCCACAGTCGCCGCCACATTGCGGGCAATACGGTTGGATTACCTACAGTTTCACGGTGCGGAATCTCCAGAATTTTGCGCCCAGTTCAACGTGCCGTATCTCAAAGCAGTTCGGGTAAAGCCCGGTGTGGATTTGCTACAATACGCGATCATGTTTAGCGCCGCGAAGGCATTGTTGCTCGATGCATTCGTGGCAGGAATTCACGGCGGTACGGGCCAAGGGTTCGATTGGCAATTGATCCCGTTGAACATGCCGATTCCGGTGATTCTTTCCGGCGGAATGGCGCCCGGCAACATCGCCGAGGCGGTGCGTACTGTGCGACCGTGGGCGGTCGATGTGTCGAGTGGCGTGGAAGCGGAAAAAGGCATTAAAGATGCCGATAAAATAGAGCAATTTATGCGAGGAGTGCGAAATGCGGATGTATGACTTGCCCGATCAGAGCGGGCACTTTGGGCCCTATGGCGGCATCTTTGTTGCCGAGACGCTGATCCAAGCGCTCGAGGAATTGCGCGTGAACTACGATCAGATTCGTACCGATCCGGCGTTTCAAGCCGAGCTTGCTTACGAATTAAAACACTTCGTCGGACGTCCCAGTCCAATTTATCACTGCAAGCGCTGGTCCGAGGCCCTCGGCGGTGCGCAGATCTACTTGAAGCGTGAGGATCTTAACCACACCGGCGCCCACAAAGTTAACAACACCATGGGCCAAGCACTCTTGGCTAGGCGCATGGGTAAGCCGCGCGTCATCGCCGAGACTGGTGCAGGCCAGCACGGCGTTGCCACGGCGACGATGGCGGCGCGCTTTGGCTTGGAGTGCGTGGTCTACATGGGTTCCGAAGATATCAAGCGCCAGGTGCAAAACGTTTATCGGATGAAGTTACTCGGCGCAACTGTTGTTCCCGTCGAGAGCGGATCGAAGACCTTGAAGGATGCGCTGAACGAAGCGATGCGCGACTGGGTGACCAACGTGCAGGACACCTTCTACATCATCGGCACCGTCGCCGGTCCCGATCCGTATCCGCGCATGGTTCGCGACTTCAACGCCGTCGTCGGCCGCGAGTCGCGTGCACAGATGCTGGCCGAGTACGGACGCCTGCCCGATGCCGTCACCGCGTGCGTGGGCGGTGGTAGCAACGCGATCGGCATCTTCCATGCCTTCCTCAATGATCGCGACGTGCGCCTCGTCGGCGCCGAGGCGGCGGGCGAGGGCATCGCGACCGGTCAACACGCTGCGTCGCTTGTCGCCGGCCGCCCTGGCGTGCTGCATGGCAACCGCACTTATGTACTGTGCGACGACGACGGGCAGATCATCGAGACGCATTCGGTGTCCGCTGGCCTGGACTATCCCGGCGTCGGTCCCGAGCACGCATTCCTCAAGGACA
>JBKJHT010000193.1:0-19202 GCA_046598945.1 Burkholderiales bacterium
TCGACAGCGCAAATAATCGCGCTATCGCCACGGGCCTGATATTCGATCGGCAATCCGCGGCGAGGGTTTCATTCAACGATCAGCTCTACTATTGAATCCGCAACGAAGCGCACAACAACAATCCGGCAACGGGGTTACACCCTGATCGAGCTGGCCATCGTGCTATTAATCCTCGGCGCATTGTTAGCCGGAATTTTGATTCCGTTTACCACCCAAGTCGAGTTGAGGCGCGTCGGGGAAACGCAAAAAACGCTGTTGGAAATCCGCGAGGCACTGATCGGTTTCGCCGCGGCAAATGGTCGCTTGCCGTGCCCCGCTTCCGCGGGCAGCAACGGGCAGGAAAGTTTTGCTGCGGGCGGCGATACCATCAATGGGAATTGTTCTAATTTTTTTGATGGATTCGTTCCCGGCGCGTTACTGGGCATCGGCCCGGTTGATGGCACGGGATTTGTACTCGATGCGTGGAATAACAGAATTCATTACGCGGTAAGCAACGACAATCAACTACCGGCTGGTACGCCGCCGCCGCCACCGGCGCCACCCGCGAATTTCGATTTCACTGGATTGGGCACTTTCCCTTCGTCGGCAGGAGAGATGCGCAATGTTGGGATGCCGGGGCTTCGCCCCAATCTGCGTGTGTGTTCTACGGCGACAGGGGTAACTGCGACGGCCTGCGCGGCCGGGGCGTCACTCGTTGACACTGCGGTGGCGGTGATTTATTCGACGGGGCCCAATGCGAACCGCCCCGATCCCGGCGGTTTGCGCATCGATGAGAACGCTAACCCGAACCCCAATTCCGCCGACAATAACCGAACCTTTGTCAGCCACGACCGTGCCGGCGAAAATCATCCGAACGGCGAATTCGACGACATCGTGATTTGGCTTTCACCCAATATTCTATATGCACGCATGATCGCGGCGGGACGTCTTCCTTAATTAAGCATCGCCACGAGCCGCACCGTGCTTGCGTTTCGGCAATGCATGGCCTGAGAGCCGCGCCCCTATTGTTTCCTGGCAATGCATAAAAATAGAATTACGCCGTATTCGTCAGCGAAAAACACACCGCGCCGTCCCGGTTGGTTTCCAACGCCAGTTCGAATCCGGCGCTTTGCGCCTGGCGGTAGGCTTGGTACAGGCCGATGCCGGTGCCCTGTTCGCTGCTGACCGGCTGATTGAATAATTTCGCAACCATCTCGGGTTTGATTGCGCTGCCGCGATCGCATACCAATAGTTGTTTGCGTTCGCTCGTGTCGAGCGTGACTTGGATCGCGATGTCTGGTTCGCTTTGTCGTTTGCGCCGCGCATTTTCCAACAGATTCTCGACGACGCTGTCGAATAGATTGCGCGGGATTTGCGTCTCGCCCGGGCCCTGGTTGGCAATATCGATATGGCGGCCATCGTAGCGCGCCTTGAGGTTGTTCAACCAATCCGCGGCACTGATCGGCATATCGACCGACTGCTCCCGTGGCGCGCGCAGGCCTTCGAGGGTGAGTTGCAAGCGCTTAGTCAGCGGCGGCAATTGCCGTTGGATTAACTTCGCGTAGTCATCCATTTGATCGCTGCGTAAACCCTCGCCGGCGGAAGCAAGTGAGAATAGCGATTGCAATAAATTTTTGATGTCGTGGGTCAAGCGTGCGCCGGTCTCGTGAACAGCCTGGGTGTAAGCGTTCTGCTTCAACAATTGTTCGCGTTGTTTTGCTTGATAAAAAGCGCCAAGGAGCTGGGTTAGCAAGCGCAGATGAAGCAGAATTGCCGGGCTTAAGTGCACGCGGGCAAACAGCCGAATGTTCAGATCATGGGATAGAAACGTTGCTTCTTCCGCGCTGGTTTCACCCATCTCGCCGGAACCGCTGGGCGATTTCCAGGCGACGCCGATCACCCACGGCAAGCGCCCAAGTTGCTCGGACGAGAATTTTAGAAACTGATCCGGATCCTCATACTTTTCCGCGCCTTCGGCTAGTTGTTTGAGCCAGATTTCGAACGGCAATCCCAGGCTAAGTAGATAGCGCGAAAAGAATGTCTGCAAGCCGCTGAAACCACCGGAGGGATTCCACAACATGCCAAGTAATAGCAATGCCGCACCGACGCCTAGCGTCGTAAAAATCAGGGCGAGATAATAATTTCCCGCCTGTTTGGTGAAAGCAAGGCTGGAGAGCGCCAGCACACTGACCAGCAGAAAAAATAATAGGCCGTAAAAAAAATCCACCACGCGGCCGGGATCGACGTCCTCGCTTTCCAAGGGCAAGAACAACATCACCGCCAGCAGCAGCGGCAAGCCATAGCGGACGGCGTATTCCAGATTGTCCGGGACTTCGTGGCCGGCGACCAACACCGGCACGACCCAGAATAACAACAGCATTAACAAATAGCCGAGCGCAAACTGGTAAAACAAGCGCAGACGCGGCATCTCCGCCGTGAACACGCGCCCGCCGATGGCGCCAATCAAGCCGACCAACCACAACGCCACCAGCCAGGCGCCCGTGGCAAGGAATACTAATGCGCCGCAGATCGCGATCGCGACAATCACCGCTGGGCTGAGCTTGCTGTCGGCGCGAAACACCGGTTGCCACAACAAAAACACACCGAAGTGAGCGAGCAGCAACGCGCGCGATGCAAAACTCGACAGCGTGCCGGCGAGTGCAAGATGCAGGGTTGCCAACATCAGGATCATGGTCGAGCGGCGATTGAACAGCACGCGTACGATATTCATAAGCTCCGGTGGCCTGGGGCCATTTGGTTTGCGGGCATGATGATGGAAACGGCAGTCGCTATAGGCATCGCAGCCATGGCGTGACGCAGGCGTCGAGGTGAGAGAAAGTGCGATTGAAAAGCTTTTAGCAAGAGTAATTTGCGGGTCGGTGTTTATCCACTATATCATCGGGCCTTGCGAAACTTAAAGTGCACAATGCGGCGCAATATTTTCACCATCGCGTATTACACGGTGCTCGAAGCAGCCCGCAACCGCTTGCTCTATCTCATCGCGCTGATTCTTATTGTCGCGCTGGCCTTCACCTTGTTCCTTAAGCAGGTCGCGATTACCGAAACCCGCGACATCCAACTGGCGTTTCTCGCCGCGCTGTTTCGTTTTGCCGCCGTGTTCGTCTTGGCGGCATTCGTCAGCGTAAGCCAGGTGCGCGAAACCAATGACAAAGTGATGGAATTGCTCCTGACGCGGGATCTGTCGCGCGCCCATTATTTATTCGGAAAGCTGATCGGCTATCTCGGCATCGCCTTCGTGCTCGCCACTTTATTTACATTGCCGTTGTGCCTATTTGCCACACCGATCCGCGCGGTGCTGTGGGGGCTGTCGCTTTTCTTCGAGCTTGCGATCGTCACGGCGCTGAGCCTGTTTTGCGTACTCGCGTTCAATCAAGTCGTCGGATCGCTGGCTGCGGTCGCCGGTTTTTATGCCTTGTCGCGTTCCATGGCGGCGTTGCAACTCATCGGCGCGAGCCGTGCCGACGACGGCAACTTACTACTGGATCGTCTCGCTAACTACACCCTCGATGGCATTGCATTTTTTCTGCCGCGTTTGGATTTGTTTACCCAGACGGGGTGGCTGTTGGGCCGCAGTCAATCGAGCGTCGACCTGCCATGGCTCATCGCGCAGAGTGCGATCTATGTTGCGTTGTTGAGCTTGGCGGCATTGTTCGATTTGAAGCGGAAGAATTTTTAGCGTGAATTCGCGACCGATCGCCGAGGTATCGTGGCAGGTAATCGCGGTGTTGCTGATCGTCCTGGCGCTACAATTTTTTGTTCACTGGCGCACGCCGCGTGCCGAGGCGCGGGCAACGGATCTACCGGGCTTGCCGAGCGTGCCAATTTTGCGCGCGGCAAGCTTGGATGAGCCGATCGCGCTGTCGAAAATGCTGATGCTTTATTTGCAAGCCTTTGACAATCAACCCGGCGTGAGCATTCCGTTTCGTGATTTGGACTACGACCGGGTGGAGCATTGGCTGGCGAAAATTTTGGCGCTCGATCCAGCGAGCCAGTATCCGCTCTTGAGCGCCAGCCGGCTTTACGCCGAAGTTCCCGTCGCGCCAAAACAGCGGCAGATGTTGGATTTCGTTTACCGTGCGTTTGTGCAAGATCCGAACGCGCGCTGGCCCTGGCTCGCCCATGGCGTCCTGATCGCGAAACATCAGTTGAAAGATATGTCGCTGGCGGCGACTTACGCGCAAGCCTTGCGCGAGCACGCCACGGCAAAAGCAGTGCCACACTGGGCGCAGCAAATGGATATTTTCATTCGCGAAGACATGAACGAATTGGACAGCGCGAAAATATTGCTCGGCGGCTTGCTGCAAAGCGGCCAAATCACCGATCCGAAAGAATGGCATTTTTTGAACGAGAAGCTGAAACAATTGGAACGAAAAGGCGCGCCATGAAAATCACCGACGTAAAGACCTATGCTTTGCACACGCCCCTCGCGCAACCCTTCGCCTTCTCGCAAGGTTGGGTGCATAAGCGCTCGGCCACTATCGTCGAAATCAGCACCGATACGGGTATCACCGGCTGGGGCGAAGCGTTTAACCAGGGACTGGAGCCTCCGCAAATTTCCGCCGCTGCAGTTGATCACGCGCTGAAGCCGCTGATCCTCGGCGCTGATCCGCTGGAAACGGAAGTGTTGTGGCATCGCATGTATCACCAAACCCGCGACTTTGGCCGTAAGGGATCGGTCGTCGCGGCAATCAGTGCGGTGGACATAGCACTGTGGGACATTGCGGGTAAACATTTCGGCGTGCCCATCGCGACCTTGCTCGGCGGGTTTTTCCGTAAATCCGTCGCGGCCTACGCCACTGGGTTTTATCGCATCAAAGGACAAGGTGACGCGGCGCGTCTTGGCGAAGAAGCCATCGTTCACTATGAGGCGGGATTTCGCGCGATGAAGGTCAAGCTGGGTTATGGGCTGGAAGACGATTTCAAAGTGATGGCCGAGATCAAGCGCGCCCTGGGCTCGCGCGAGGTTACATTGATGGTCGACACCAACCACGGTTACGGTCTGAGCGATGCGTTGCGCCTGGGGAAGGAGCTGGAGCAATACAACCTGCGCTGGTACGAAGAACCCGTCGCGCCGGAAGACTACGATGGCTATCGCACACTGCGGGAAAAGCTCAACATGCCGATCGCCGGCGGCGAAAATGAGCACACGCTATATGGCTTTCGCGAGCTAATCGGTCGCGGTTGTGTCGATGTTGCCCAGCCTGACATGGGCTCTGCGGGTGGTTTTAGCGCGTGCCGCCACATCACCGCCTTGGCGCAAAGCCATGGCGTGCAGGTCAATCCTCATGTTTGGGGATCGGGCGTCGCCCAGGCGGCGTCACTGCAACTCATCGCCGCGCTGCCGGTCAGCCATCATGCCGTGTTCCCGACCGAGCCGATTTTGGAGTATGACACGTCGTCCCATCCTTTTCGCCGCGATCTGATTTTGCCGGCCGTCGTCCAGCGCAATGGATTCGTGGACATTCCACGGGGATCCGGGCTCGGCATCGAAATTAATCGCGACGTGCTAAAGCGCTACATGGGCTAAGAATGCAACGAAACAATAGTGAAGATTTGTTGCCGATTCGTCAGCGCTGTCGGCGTATCGACAGATTGTGAGATGGGCAGTGGAAAGGCAATGATTTCCGTTGGGCGTTGGCCGAGCCAAATCCTTAAATTCAAACCGTTTTCTCACTTGGCCGCACTGGCACGAAATTTGCTCCAGAACTAAAATCTACATACTCATTCAGGATGAGGGCTCATGAAACGCAATCAATCCGGTTTTACACTTGTCGAAATTGCCATTGTTTTGGTCATCATCGGCCTGCTGCTCGGCGGCATTTTGAAAGGCCAAGAGCTGGTGCAAAACGCCCGCGTGCGAAATCTTGCCGATCAGCAAAACGCGGTTGCGGCGGCTTATTTTGCGTTTCAGGATCGTTATCGTGCGTTGCCGGGGGACTATGCGGCGGCTCAGGCTAATATTCCCAATGTAACCGCAGCGCCCGCGTGTGGCGCGCCGTGCGTACAAGGCAACTCGCAGATTACAGGCGAGGAAAGGGTTTTCGCCTGGCATCATTTAACCAATGCGGGCTTTATCGCCTGTCCCGTTTGCGCAGCCAATCCTGCCGCCACCGCTGCAGTACCCGGTTCTAACAATAGTCCGGTGAATGCCTACAATGGTTTCATGCTCCTCGAATATGCCAACAACTATGCCGTGGTGGCCCCAGCCGTTGCGGCCAACGTTAATCATCTTAAGTCAGGACTACAAGTTCCATCCAATATCATGGCGGAAGTGGACCGAAAACTAGATGATGGAAGTCCTGTTACCGGTCGTTTCCGCAATTCGGGCACCAGCCCGCCGGCGCCGGCGGCTTGCACCACCGCCGCCAACGATTGGCAAGCCGTTACCCCGGTCCCAAGCTGCGAAGCCGTCAATCTGTTTTAGTTAAGCCGCGAGGATCGCCTAATCCGCTTTGCGGATTAGGCGATCCTCCGCGATGGCCAGCGCATCGGGCCTTCCCAGCAATACCACGACATCACCCATTTCAAGCATTGTGTCCGCCTTTGGTGCGGATAAGCGATTTTTTTGTCGATAAATCGTACTGATTTCGATGTCCAGTTCGGCAAATTTCAGCGCCGCCAAGGAATGACCAATCGCGGCTGCACCTTGATTCAGCATCACTGATTTCAGGCGCGGCTGATCGGGATCTTCGACATCCGTGCCGACATCGCTCACGCCATGAAAAAAGCCACGCATTAGGTGATAGCGATCGCGCCGCACTTCGCGGATACGCGCCAACACTCGCACCAGCGGAATGCCAAGCAGCAACATCGCGTGGGACGCCAGCATCAGCGAGCCTTCGAGGATCTCCGGCACAACTTCCGTGGCGCCGGCGTTTTGCAGCTTTTCCAGATCGCTGTCGTCGGTGGTGCGCACAATGATAGGCAGCCCGGGATTGACTTCACGGGCGTGCTCGAGAATACGCAACGAAATCGCAACGTCCGCGAAGCTGATCACCAGCGCCGCCGCGCGATTTGTACCCGCCGCCAGCAACACGTCGCGCCGGCCGGCGTCGCCGAACACCACCGAGTCGCCCGCCGCCGCCGCTTGCCGCACCCGCTCGGGATCGATATCCAGCGCGATGAAGGAAATGTCTTCGCGCGCCAAAAAGCGCGCGAGATTTTGCCCGCTGCGGCCGTAGCCACAAATAATGACGTGACGATCGCGCCCCATGCTTTTGATCGCGAGCTCGTGCAAACGCAACGCCCGTTCGGTCCATTCGCTGGCGCAAAAATACATCACGATGCGATCCATCTGCGCAATCGCGATCGGCGCGATCAGCATGGAAATCAGCATTGCCGCGAGGACGATTTGTTGACTTTGTCCTTGCAATAATCCCAACACGCCCGCGTTGGCCAGTAGCACGAAGCCGAATTCGCCGGCATTACCCAGAATTAAACCGGCGCGAGTCGACACGGAGGTGCTGTGGCGAAATGCGCGCGCCAACGTCCACACGATAACGAATTTGATTACGACGATCGCAATCATGGTTAACGCCACCCAACCGATATTGGCGATCAACGCGCTGAAGTTTAGGCGCATGCCGATGGTGACGAAAAACAAGCCCAACAGCACATCGCGGAAGGGCTTGATGTAGTCCTCGACTTGGTAGCGATATTCCGTTTCGGAAATCAAAATCCCGGCGACGAATGCACCGAGCGCCATGGACAAACCGGCGAACTCCGTCACCCAAGCGAGGCCGAGGGTGACCAGCAAGACGTTCAAAACAAAAATCTCGGACGATTTTTGTTTTGCGACGAGATGAAAGAAACTGCGCATCAAGCGCCGACCATACCAGAGCAACAGGCTGAGGATCAGAACAGCCTTGAGCATGGCGACGCCGAAGGTGGGCACGAAGCGCTCCGGGCCTTGCGCCAGCGCCGGCAACAACACCAACAACGGCACGACGGCCAGGTCTTGAAACAGCAACACGCCCATCACCAAGCGGCCGTGGGCCGATTGTAGTTCGACGCGCTCCATCAACAGTTTTGCCACGATCGCGGTCGACGACATGGCGATAATACCGCCAAGCGTGAGGCCGCCGCGCCAGTCGATGCCCAGTGCCATGGCGATCGCCATCACGACCAGAATAGTGAGCACGACTTGGGCGCCGCCGAGCCCGAATACGGTATGGCGCATGGCGCTTAGTTGCGCCAGACTGAATTCAAGGCCGATGCTGAACATCAAAAACACAATACCAAATTCAGCTAGATGTTGCGTCGTCTCGTTGTCCGGCATCCAACCCATGGCGAGGGGCCCGATCGTCATGCCGACCAGGAGATAGGCCAGCATCGGCGGCAATCGGAGGCGCCGAAATGCCATCACTGTAATGACTACGGCGAGCAGCAAAACGACGATGAAAAATAGTGCGCTGGACATGAGTATGACTGTATCATTAATACGTTCGATATGGCCTGTCCTGCGCGCCAATAGCAGTGCGCGTCTTGAGGCATGCTTTGCCGCAGGGCAGTCTGCATGCGGCTTCTGGCAGGGTAAGCCTGGTGCACACGCGCCGCGGGATCGAACTTATACTCTCAATTGTAGAAAATACTTAAAGCACCCATGGCACCGTTATCCGAACCTGCGGCGATACTGAACATTGCGCGCAATGTCTTGACAATTGAAGCGGCTGCCGTGTCGGCCCTGGCGGCGCGGCTCGATGCCTCGTTTAATGCGGCCCACGAGCTGCTGCTGAATTGCCGCGCCCGGGTGGTGGTCAGTGGTATGGGCAAGTCCGGCCATATCGCCAACAAAATCGCCGCAACGCTCGCTAGTACGGGGACGCCGGCTTTTTTCTTGCATCCAGCCGAAGCCAGCCATGGCGATCTGGGCATGATCACCGATGACGATGTCATCGTCGCCCTGTCCAATTCCGGCGAGAGTCCGGAAATCCTCGCCATCGTGCCGTTCCTCAAGCGGCGCGGCATAAAATTCGTCGCCATGACCGGTAATCCGCGCTCGACCCTGGCGCGCGAAGCCACGGTGCATCTGGACACTTCGGTGGAAAAAGAGGCTTGCCCACTGAACCTCGCGCCGACCGCCAGCACAACCGTGGCGCTGGCCCTCGGTGATGCCTTGGCGATTTCTTTGCTCGAAGCGCGCGGTTTTTCCGAACAGGATTTCGCGCTCACTCATCCCGGCGGCGCGCTCGGCAAACGCCTGTTGATTCGCATCGCCGATTTGATGCATAGCGGCGAGCGCTTGCCGCGAGTGACCGAACACGCGTCGCTGCACGATGCGTTGTTGGAAATGACGCGCAAAGGCCTCGGTGCGACGGCGGTGGTCGACGACGCGAATAAACTCATCGGTATTTTTACCGATGGCGATCTACGCCGCGCGCTGGAAACGAATGCCGATTTGCGCGGCGTCAAAATCGCCGCCGTGATGACGCGCAACCCGCGCACCCTACGCAGCGAAAAACTTGCCGCCGAGGCGGCGCAACTGATGCAACAGCGGCAGATTACCTGCGTGTTAATCGTCGACGCCGAGAATCGCTTGGTCGGAGCTTTGCACACGCATGACCTGATGCGCGCCGGTGTGATCTGAAATACCGAGAATAGGGGAGGATTTTAGGCGTAAAATTGCACCATGCAAAACGTCACCACTCGCGCCCAAGGCATCAAAATCGCGATTTTTGATGTCGACGGTGTTATGACCGACGGCACGTTATTTCTCAGCGACGCGGGCGAAGAAATCAAGGCCTACAACGTGCTCGACGGCCACGGCTTGAAAATGTTGAAACGCAGTGGCGTAGAACTCGCCATTATCACCAGCCGCACTAGCAATGGCGTGGAGCGGCGCGCGGAAAATTTGGGTATCACGCACCTGTATCAAGGAAGTCAGGACAAGCTGACTACGTTTAACTCGTTGCTCGGTGCATTGCAACTGAGCGCCGCGGAAGCTTGCTACATGGGCGACGATCTGCTCGACGTGGCGGTATTACGGCGCGCCGGCCTCGCAGTGACGGTGCCCGATGCGCCGGCATTCGTCAAACAACAGGTGCACTTCGTGACCCAGGCCCGCGGTGGCCACGGCGCGGTGCGCGAATGCTGTGAGTTGATCATGTCCCGCCAGGGTACGTTGCAAGCCCTGCAGGAAAGTTATTTGAATTGAAACCGGTCACGAATATTTGGTTGCCCATCGGGCTGATGTTGCTGTTAGCCGGCCTGACGTTTTGGCTGATGCGCGCCGTGCAAGTGAAGCAGGCGGAGCCGGACATCACTCGGCACGATCCGGATATGATCGTCGAGAATTTTACCGCTCGGCAATTAGGCGCCGACGGCGCCGAGCGCTATACTATCGCAGCGACGAAAATGATTCATTTTCCCGATAACGATTCGACCGACGTTGAAGACGTACAATTTTCGTCGAAGGAAAAAAATGAAGCGCCGTTGCGGGTGACGTCGACCAAGGCGAAATTGACGGGAAAAGCCGACGAAATTTTCTTTTTGGAGCAGGTTCGACTGGTGCGCGAGCCGTTTCAGACGTTTCAGCGTTTGATTGGTGATACGACTTATTTTCACGTCATTCCCGATCTTGGCATCGGCAAAACCGATCAGCCCATCACGTTGCGAGAAGGTGACAATGTCATGACCGCCGCCGCGATGGAAATTAATAACAAAACACGGGTTGCGACCCTGTCACGAGTGAAAGCCAGTTACCATGTGCCTAAACCCTAAATTCTTTCCGGCTGGATGTTTCACGGTTCTCGTCGCCATTCTGCTGACCCAGCCGATCGCGGTTCACGCTGAGAAAGCCGACCGCGAGAAGCCTATTAATTTAGAAGCCGATAAAGTTTCCCTGGACGATAACCAGAAGGTGAGTGTATTCGAAGGTAGCGTGATTCTTACTCAGGGCACGACCAAGATAACCGCTGCGAAAATCACCGTGCGTCAGGAAAAAGACGGCAACCAAAAAGCCACTGCCATCGGTAAACCGGCGACATTTCGCACCAAGCGCGACGGCGTTGAGGAGTATGTTGACGGTAATGCGGAGCGTATTGAATACGATTCTAAAACAGATAAAGTTGAGTTGTTCACCAATGCCTGGCTGCGCCGCGACAAAGATGAAGTGCGCGGCAACTACGTGTCTTACGAGGGTTCAACCGAGTTCTACCAAGCGTTGGGCGGCGGCGCTGGCGCCAACAACGCCACGGCGCCGGGACGCGTAACGGTGGTCATGCAGCCGAAACCCAAAGTCCAGGCGCCCGCGCCAAAATAGTGGCTAGCCGACTCGACCGCGACGCCTAAATGGATCCGGCTAACCCAAAGACCTTGTTGCCTGAAACCAGCGAATTCTCCCGCAACCACGCGCCCGACATGCCAGAGGCATTTCTGGAAGCCAAACACCTAGCTAAACGCTACAAGTCGCGCACGGTAGTCAAAGACGTCTCGATTCAGGTAAAAAATGGCGAAGTGGTTGGCTTATTAGGCCCGAACGGCGCCGGCAAGACCACGTGTTTTTACATGATGGTTGGGTTGGTGCCCCTTGATGGTGGTTCGATTTTTCTCGATGGTAAGGACATCACGCGATTACCCATCCATCGCCGTGCTCAGTTGGGCTTGTCTTACTTGCCGCAAGAGGCGTCGATTTTTCGCAAGTTGACGGTGGCGGAAAATATCCGCGCGGTGCTGGAATTGCAGAATTTGAGCAAACCGGCGCTTACGCAGCGGCTTGAAACCTTGCTGGCGGAATTACACATCACGAATATTCGTAACAACGCCGCCATCAGTTTGTCCGGCGGTGAACGGCGGCGGGTGGAAATCGCCCGCGCGTTGGCCAGTGAGCCGCGCTTTATTTTGCTGGACGAGCCCTTTGCCGGCGTCGATCCGATTGCGGTTTTGGACATTCAACACATCATTCGATTTCTCAAGCAGCGTGGTATCGGCGTCCTGATTACCGATCACAATGTTCGAGAGACCTTGGGAATTTGCGACCATGCATACATAGTCAACGAGGGGTCGGTATTGGCCTTCGGTAAACCCAATGAAATCATCTATAATGAGAATGTGCGCCGAGTGTATTTGGGAGAGCATTTCCGCCTCTAATAATCATGGCTCATTCGGAGAATAAGTTGTCGCTGCACAGTTCGCATGAAGCATAGTCTACAGCTCAAGCTTTCACAGCATTTAACACTCACCCCGCAACTGCAGCAGTCGATCCGATTGCTACAGTTATCGACGCTGGATCTGAATCAAGAAATCGAAAATTTCCTGGTTGAAAATCCACTGCTTGAGCGAGTGGATCTCAATTACGAGCCGCCGCTTGTGATGCCGCTGTCCGGTCCCAACCAAGAGACGCCCAGCAACACCAAGGAAAGCGAAGCGACCAGCGATGCGGCGGACTTCAGTGAGGCCAGCCAAGCGGAAACCACCGATTGGGACGCGACCGGCGACTGGGGTTCCGAAGGCTCAGGAAATGGAAATAAGCGCGACGACGACGATGACTTCGGCGGATCTGACCTACAAGCTGTCGCAGATACCCTACTGCAACACCTCTTGAACCAAATCAACGTTACCCAAATGTCCGAGCGCGACAAGCACGTAGTCGAAATGCTCATCGGAAATTTGGACGAAGACGGCTATTTACCGCAGTCGTTGGAAGAGCTTTTTTCGCAGTTACCGCCGGAATTGGAACTCGAAGTCGAAGATCTGCAAATCGCTCTGCAGCATCTACAGCATCTTGACCCCGTCGGCATCGGCGCACGGTCGCTCAGCGAGTGTTTGTTGCTTCAGCTTCGCGCGTTGCCAGGAACGACCGAATTTCGCGAACCGGCCATGCGCATCGTCGCGGAGCATCTCAACCTGCTCGGCGCGCGCGACTTTACCAAGCTCAAGCGCGTGTTGAATATTGACGATCATGCCTTGAAAGGCGCGCAGCACTTGGTCGTAAGTCTTAATCCCAAGCCGGGCCGTGCGTTCGGTTTGTCCGATACCCGCTATGTCGTGCCCGATGTCGTGGTGCGCAAGGAACGCGGCAAATGGGTCGCTGTCTTAAATAATGATGCCATTCCAAAATTGCGTGTGAATAAGATGTATGCTGATATTTTGAGCCGTTCGCGCGACGGTTCAGGTGCGCAACTTGCCAGCCAACTCCAAGAAGCGCGCTGGCTGATCAAAAATGTCCAGCAGCGGTTCGAAACAATTTTGAAAGTATCGCAGGCGATCCTCGATCGGCAAAAGCATTTTTTCGATCACGGCGAAGTGGCGATGCGTCCGCTGATCCTACGGGAGATCGCCGATGCAATAGGCGTTCACGAATCCACGGTTTCACGCGTCACCACGCAAAAATTCATGTTTACCCCGCGCGGCATCTACGAACTGAAGTATTTCTTCGGCAGTCATGTTTCCACGGAGACTGGCGGTTCGGCATCGAGTACCGCGATCCGCGCGTTAATCAAACAGTTAGTCAGCGCCGAGGACAGCAAAAAGCCGCTGTCGGATAGCCGCATTTCAGACATTTTGAGTCAGCAAGGGTTTGTTGTAGCACGTCGAACGATCGCAAAATATCGCGACTCACTGCAAATTTCGTCGGCTAATTTGCGGAAGTCGATCTAAGCCGACATCTAAGAGGAAATACGATTCGAACATCAACCCGAAGTATGATCAAGAATCGAGATAATAGGAGACCGTTATGAATCTGACTTTAGCAGGACATCATCTCCAGATAACCCCCGCCATACGCGAGTACGTGAATACGAAATTAGAAAGAGTCGCGCGGCATTTTGATGACATGATGGGCGTCAATATCGTATTGTCCGTCGAAAAATTGCAACAGAAAATCGAAGCGAATATTCATGTGCGCGGCAGGGAAATTTTTATCGAAGCCGCGCACGAAAATCTGTACGCCGCCATCGACTTGTTCGCGGACAAATTGGATCGCCAAATCATTAAACACAAAGAAAAAATGGCTCAACCGCGCCATGCCGATGGGTTGAAGCACCAGCCGGACGAGCCGAACGTCGACGCATGAATCGGAGGAGGTCAGGCCCGCTGATGAAGCGGGCCGACGTCGTTTTCCTGAAATTCGAAACGCTGAAACTTTAATCAATCGAGAATGAGTCTGATCGCTAAGTTATTGCGCCCGAGTCACGTGGCACTCGATCTGGACGTTGTCAACAAGAAGCGCCTATTCGAGCAAATCGGTTTGATTTTCGAGAATGCGCAACAGATTTCCCATAGCGTCGTTTTCGACAGTCTGTTTAGCCGCGAGCGCTTTGGTTCGACCGGCCTTGGGTATGGCGTGGCCATTCCCCATGGTCGCTTGAAGGGATTGCGCGAAGCGACTGCCGCATTCGTTCGCACACTCAATCCCATCCCGTTTGAATCCCCCGACGGCCAGCCGGTTAACCTGATTTTCGTCGTGCTGGTTCCGGAACATGCCAATGAGCAACATTTGCAAATTCTCAGTGAGCTTGCGCAAATCTTCAGTGATAAAGCGGTACGCGACGCCCTCGCAACCTGTCACGATGTTGTCGAGGCCCATCGAATTTTGACCCAATGGCCAGGCCATGCCCCGCGTCAGCGTACTGCAGCTTTATAACGACAATCGCGATAAGCTTCGCCTCGACTGGATCGCCGGATCCCAGGGTGGCCAGCGTAGCGCGCCCGTGGGTAGTCTGTATCATCCCACCGTCGGCATTATTGCTCACCTTAACCTGGTGCATCCGCAGCGCTTTCAAGTTATCGGCGATGCGGAGTATGGTTATCTGCAAGGACTGAATCCGCATGAACTCGACACTGCCATCCGTAAACTTTTCGGTGGCCATCTGTGTGCCGTCATTGTTGGCAATGGCATTCCCGCGTCGCAGCCACTGATCGATGCCGCCAATGGTCACCAGGTGCCGCTGTTCTCATCGCCGGCGCCGACGCCACAGCTTATTAATTTGCTGCGTTATTATTTGAGCCAAGCGCTCGCCGAGAAAATCACCATGCACGGCGTGTTCATGGCCGTACTCGAAGTCGGTGTCCTGATCACCGGCGATTCCGCCGTCGGTAAGAGTGAATTGGCGTTGGAACTGATCAGCCGCGGTCACGGCCTGGTCGCCGATGACGTGGTTGAATTTTTTCTCATTGCACCCGAAACCTTGCAGGGCCGCTGCCCGCCGCTGCTTAAAGATTTTCTCGAAGTACGCGGCCTTGGCGTGTTGAACATCCGTTCGATATTTGGTGAAACCGTGGTGCGTGCGCGCAAAAATCTCAAGCTGATCGTGCATCTGGAAAAACCCGCCGGTGGCGACTTGGCATCGCTCGAGCGTTTGCCGATGAACGCGACGGTGCAAGAAATCATGGGCATCGGCTTCCCGAAAGTGGTCGTGCCGGTAGCTGTCGGACGCAACTTAGCGGTGTTGGTCGAGGCCGCGACGCGCAACTACATTTTGCAGCAGCGCGGCATCGATTCAACGCGCGAGTTCATCGAACGGCACGAACGGGAAATGGCCGAACAAAGCAACCAAGCCGAGTCCGAAGAAGAATAGCGATGCGTACTATCGTCGTCACCGGTCTGGCCGGATCGGGCAAAAGCGTAGTCCTCAAAGTGTTGGAGGATGCCGGCTACTACTGCGTCGACAACTTGCCCGTTCTATTCGTGCTTGAGGTGATACTTTTTCTGCGCAAGGCGGGGCATGACAAAGTCGCGTTGAGTATTGATGTGCGCGGCGGCTCCAGTTTCGGCGATTTGCCGAAAGTGATTGATCAACTCAAGGCGCAGCATATCGATCCGCGCATTTTGTTTCTCGAGGCGAATACCGAGACGATCGTAAAACGTTTTTCCGAAGCGCGCCGCCCGCACCCGCTCGCCAATGACCAGCGCACCTTGCACGAATGCATCGCCTGGGAACGCAATATCCTTTCCGCCGTCACCGAGCGCGCCCATCACATCGACACCAGTGATTTGGGGCCAAACGCGTTGCGCGCGTGGGTGCGCGAATTTATCAATCTCGACGAGAGCAAACTCACATTGTTCTTCCAGTCATTCGGCTTCAAAAATGGTATCCCGCGCGATGCGGATTTTGTCTTCGACGTGCGGCCGTTACCCAACCCGTACTACGATCCCAAGTTACGTCCGCTGACAGGAAAGGATCAACCCGTCATAGACTTTCTTGAATCCCTGCCCGCGGTGCAGAATATGCTCAATGACATCGAACAATTCCTAGCGCGTTGGCTGCCGGATTTCGTGCGCGACAATCGGCGTTCGCTTACCATTGCCATCGGCTGCACCGGCGGGCAACATCGCTCCGTCTACTTTGCCCAACAGTTAGCGGTGCGCTTTGGGAAATCGCAGCAAGTGCAGGTTCGGCATCGCGGGCTCTATCGTGACGGTGAACAAGCTTTTTAAGCCCGGCGATTTTCTGACGCTGGGCGTGGTTGTGTTTTTTATTGCCTGGCTCTGTGTGGCGCTATGGAAACAAGGCGCGGGCGGCGCCTTGGTCGTGCGTAGCAAAGGCGCCGTGATATCGGAGCTGAGCCTGCTGCGCAATCGAACCCTCGCGATCGATGGCCCACTCGGCACCACCGTTGTGGAAGTGAAAAATCAGCGCGCGCGCATCGCACGCGATCCCAGCCCCAAGCAGTATTGCGTGCGCCAGGGCTGGTTACAACACGCGGGCGAGATCGCCCTGTGCTTGCCGAATCAAGTCAGTATCGAAATTGACGCGAGCCAAAATCGTGTCGACTCCCTCAATTACTGATCACGCGACCGCGGAAGACCATCGCCTTGCCTGGATGGCGGCGCTGGCGATCGCACTCTCGATGGCGGAATCGGTTTTCCCTTCGCCCATTCCGGGCGTGAAGCCGGGGCTGGCAAACATTGTGGTATTGCTGGTGCTGTATCAGCAAGGATTGCGCGCGGCGATCTGGGTATCCGCACTGCGTGTCATCGCCGGCAGTCTGTTTTTCGGCTCGTTCCTGACGCCGACATTTTTCTTGAGCCTAAGCGGCGCCACATGCAGTCTGCTGATGCTGATGTTGACCTCACGCTTACCGCGCAGCCTATTCGGTCCGGTCACTCACAGCCTACTCTCCTCCATCGCCCATATTGCGGGACAATTGGTGATCGTTTATTTGTGGCTCATTCCGCACAAGGGAATTGTTTATTTGGTTCCCATTCTTGCCATGGCGGCAGTTGTGTTTGGATTGGTAAACGGCATCATCGCCGCGCGAATATTAAATTCGCCCGAAACAGCACCTCTGCCAGGGCCCGCGCGCAGCGTGGATCTCTAAGGCCCATGCCTGAAGAACCAATATCGACGCGCCCTACAGAGCAATAACATTTCGTGCCCACACAAACCATCCCACTCTTTCCGCTCGGAACAATATTGTTCCCCGGTGGACTGTTGCCGTTGAAATTGTTCGAACAACGCTATTTAGAAATGGGTAAAGCCTGCTTGCGCGACGAATTGCCTTTCGGCGTGTGCGGCATCAAACAAGGTGCGGAAGTTGGCGCGCCCGCCACGCCGTTTGAGGTCGGCTGTATCGCGAAAATTATTCATTGGGACATGCCGCAACTGGGCATCCTGCAAATAGTCGCCCAAGGACGCGAACGCTTTCGCGTGCTCGATCATCGCAGTCAAGCCGATGGGTTGTTAATAGGCGAAGTGGAAACCATTGCCCACGACGAACCACATAGCATCGCGACCGAGTTTGCCGCCTGTGTCGATGTACTCAGAGCGATCATTGAAGGCGTGGGCGCGCAACATTTTCTTGAGCCGCTGCAGTTCGACGATGGTGCCTGGGTCGGCAATCGCCTTGCGGAGGTGTTGCCGTTGCCACTGCCGACCAAACAGCGGCTGTTGGAACTGCTCGACGCCAACATGCGGCTGGTAGAGCTTAAAGAAATACTCTATCGCCAAGACCTGCTTTCGTGACCGCGAGAGAGTTGACAGGTCGTTGGGTGCCCAGCATTATTCGGTCGATATTGACGCGGGAGAGGGCGCCATGAATATATTGCTTGTCGACGATCACGGAATTTTTCGCGAAGGTATGGCACTACTTCTGAAATCACTTGACCCAGGGATCACCGTTGCGCACGTGCGCTCGGCGTTTTCGCGCTCTGCGTCGACTTGTGCATGGAGTCGCCCGCCAATGCGCCGAGTTCGTCGCGATTGGGAATGGTGACGCGATTGGCGAAATTGCCGACCGCAATTTTGCTCATGCGGGATTCCATTTGCTTAATCGGGCTAATCAACGACCAGGAGATCATGTACCTCAATCCCAACGCCAAGACGAGGCTGACGATTGCGCAGGTGACCACCGGCCGGCGCGAGCGCAGATAGGCGTTGTTGGGCATTTCGATGCCGCCGACTAAATCCGCTTCCGCCTTATTCGCCAGTTCGTAGGTCCGCCGCTCCAGGCGATCAGCAAGCGGTGATGCCACGCTTAGCTGCAATTTCCGACCCGCGTCGGATTTGCCTTCACCGATGAGTTCAACCGCACGCGTGACGATTTTGATGAACGCCTTAAAATCGATCCGCACCCGCTCCATCACTTCGATCTCATCCTGAGCTAGAAACTGCAAGCGGTCGAGGTCGTAGCCGAACTGTTTGAGCTGTCGCAACGTTGCATCCAATCGCCGTTGTTCCGGTTGCAACAACGCCGTTGCGACGCCATACAGTTGGGTAATTGAATGGTGACTGAGTTGACGATAGGCGGCGATCTTGCGCTGCAACTGCGCGGTTTCTTGCGCGCGTTTATTCATCTCCATCAATGCATTCAACCCCACGGCGGCGGCACTTAACAGCAACAGCGCAATCAGGAGGAAGGCCGCCAGCAGCTTGGTGCGGATAGTGGCGCGTAGCGGAGCCACCCAGCGCGGCAGCCATTGCATCACGGCGACTCGACCTCCTTAACCAATGCCTGCAAATCCGCTAGCAACTCATTCGGCTCGAAGCGCACGCCCAGGTATTGCACTCGAATGATGCCGGCTCGATCGAAAATCGAAGTCAAGAAACCGTGATCGACATCGTCAGCAGATTTCTTAGCTTTGACGAACACGCCAGAGGAAGGGTGGGATGGGAGGCGTCGCGGCTTTAAAGCGTGACTATCAAGCCGTCGCGCCACCGCATGACGATCCGGCACCCGCCGTACACCCAAGGCAATGATCGTCAAAACGAATGCGTCGCGACATGAGCTGATCGAAATCGAAATCGAAAATACTCGGTGCTTTT
>JBKJHT010000144.1:0-44073 GCA_046598945.1 Burkholderiales bacterium
AAATGGGTTCGCCGCCTGTGGTTGTGGCTGGCGTTTTCCATCGGCGTGCCGCTGATCTTCGGCATCTACGCGGCGCTGCGTTTTCTCCCGGATCACACCGCGCATTACGCCAGTCCCGAAGAACATTTCAAATACGGTTCCACCGGCGGCGAACGTACCGTTGGCTTCCCGCTTAAGATCTGGCAGGCACTGCCCCAGGTGTGCCATGAATACTTGCCCGCAGCCATGCCTGCCCCGGAAGCCACGCCATATGCGGCGTTTGGCATGGTATACGAAGCAAATAAGGAATTGCCGATTGGTGTGTCCAAACGCCGTCACCTCGGAATCGATCGGGTGTTTTTGAATTGCGGCGCATGTCATACCAGCACCGTGCGCGATACGCCGCAAAGCATCGCCAGGGTTTACACCGGTATGCCGGCGAACACACTTGACATGCTGGCGTTCCAAACATTTTTCTTTAATTGCAGCGCCGACGCGAAGTTCAGTGCCGAATACATCGTTCCGGAAATCGATAGACTGATGGCAAAAAATAAAGGCCGTCTCAGCGCGATCGACCGTTACATCGTGTATCCGGCCGCGATCTGGATCATGCGCGATCGCCTGCTGTCGTTACGCAATCGTTTTGCATGGGCGCAGAATGAGCCGCGCTGGGGGCCGGGCCGCGTCGATACGTTCAATCCGGGCAAGGCCGGTTATTTCAATTTTCCGTTTGATAAGTTAGCGGAACATGAAGTGCAAGCGCCGGTGGATTTTCCCGCAGTATGGAATCAGCGCCAGAAAACCGGCATGCATTTGCACTGGGACGGCAACAACGGCAACGTCGTCGAGCGCAACAAAAACGCCGCGTTCGCCACCGGCGCCACGCCGCCCACCATCGATCTCGAATCCATCGGCCGCATGGAAGCGTGGCTGAAGGATGTGAAGCAACCGGCTTATCCCTATGCGATCGATCAAACCAAGACGGCGGCGGGTAGAACGATTTACGCCGAGTATTGCGCAGGGTGTCACGGCGCCAACGGTCAAACGTTTGCGCCGAAACAAGGTCCGCCGCAAACCGAATGCTTGAAGCCGGGCGAATCCGAAGATATTTACGGCGCTACTGTCGGCAAGATCACGCGCATCGAAGATATAGCGACCGATCGGCGGCGGCTCGATTCATTCAGCTACGTGCTCGCCGTCAATATGGGCACGCCCTACGCCGGCACGCCGTATCGTTTTTGTCACTATCGAAAAACCTTTGGTTACGCGAATATGCCGCTCGATGGTTTGTGGTTGCGCGCGCCGTATTTACACAATGGCTCGGTGCCGAACCTGCGCGATCTACTTGAGGTCGCGGATAAACGGCCAAAGGAATTTTATCGTGGCAACGATGTGTTTGATCCAATCAAAGTGGGTTTCGTTTCCGACGTCGCTGAGGAAGGTGGACGCAAATATTTTCGCTTCGATACGAGTATTGCGGGGAATCGAAATGGCGGACATGAGGGTAAGGCTTATGGCACGGAACTCAATACGGATGAGAAAGATGCACTGGTTGAATTCTTGAAGACGTTTTAGGGAATGGTTGGCGTAAGGCGAGATTGCTTCGTCGCTTTGCTCCTCGCAATGACACGTTTGGAATGGCCGGGGGCTTGAAGTGGGGCGACAATATTACGCTTACATCATGACCAACGACAGAAATACGGTTTTGTATACGGGTGTTACGAATGATTTGAAACGTCGCGCTTACGAGCATCGAGAAGGACTGTGCGTAGGATTCACGAAACGCTATCGGGTGCGCGAGTTGGTGTATTACGAAATTGCCGAGAATCCCTACGCTGCGATATCAAGAGAAAAACAAATCAAAGGCGGCTCGCGCGCCGACAAATTGAAGTTGATTGAGCGGTTTAATTCAAAGTGGGTTGATTT
This sequence comes from Burkholderiales bacterium, assembly GCA_046598945.1. GTDB lineage: Bacteria > Pseudomonadota > Gammaproteobacteria > Burkholderiales > JALYOK01 > JALYOK01. The sequence goes on from JBKJHT010000144.1 coordinate 1,906, forward strand.
ATACGATGACCTATAAATTTCCAACCACGTCATTGCGAGGAGCGAAGCGACGAAGCAATCTCGCCGTAGTGTCGTCAATGCCACAAACCGCCGCAGATCGATCGGATTAGGAGTACGACCATGCGCACCACCAACATCGAAAAGAAACCCAAAACCCGCAGAAAGATCATTCTGCTAATCTTAGCCATCCTCGCCGCCATCGGCGGCTACATCGCCTGGGATCGTGGTTTTCGCGAGCATCCGCAAGAAGCATGGGTCACCGCGACGCCGGAGATGCGTTTCAAATACGGCTCCATCGGCGCCGAGTTCGATGCCGGCATTCCCTATTGGATTTGGTACGTGTTGCCGCGCATGTTCCCGGAAAAATTGGTGAAGCCGGGCGGCTACGCGGGACTGGGCGTGCCGTGGGAGCAGGGAATGGACGTGCCGATCGGCTTTAGCAAAAAAACCATCGGTTTTCCGCGCGTGGCAAACAATTGTGCTGGGTGTCACACGACGAGTTATCGTTCCAAGCCCGACGAGATTCCTACCTTCGTCGTCGCCGGCGGTTCGCACACCGCCGATATCGAAGGCTTCTTCCGCTTCCTCGTCGATTGCGCGAAGGATCCGCGGTTCAACGCCGATAATTTGATGCGGGAAATTAATCTGGTGACCAAGCTCGATTTGATCGATCAAGGTCTGTATCGCTTCTTCATCATCCCTATCATGAAGCAGCGTTTGATCGAGCGCGAGAAACAATTCGCCTGGATTTATCGCAAGGATTTTCCCGAGTGGGGCCAAGGCCGCGATGACGCGATGAACCTCACCAAATATTTTATGATCCAACTCCCCATGGACGATACCTTTGGGCCGACAGACATGCCGTCGAATTGGAACTTGCAGAAATACAAATGGGATAAAGGTCATCGCATGAACTACGCTGGCGATAGCCACGATGCCTACTCGGTGATCATGGATTCGGCCATGGGCTTGCTTGGTGCGCCGCCAAAGGATAAAGAGAAATTTTTGGGCGAGGTGAAATGGCTGCATGAATATCTAGGCAATTTGCCCGCGCCGAAATATCCGTTCCCGATTGATCACACCAAGGCCGCGCAAGGCAAGACGATATTCGATGTCAACTGCGCGGCCTGCCACGCCAGCGATCGCACCGGCACGAGCTTGCCGATTGCCGAAATCGGCACCGATCGCGGCCGCCTCGATAGCTGGAACAAATCCGCGGCAATCGCCGCGAACAAAGTGGTGAAGGATGTGGGGCTTGACCGCAAGGGTTTGGTCGAGGAAGACTTGACCGGCTACATCATTCAATTCCTCGATGGCATTTGGCTTGAGGCACCCTACTTGCACAATGGTTCTGTGCCGACGTTGCACGATTTATTGCAACCGGCTGCGAATCGATCGAAGATTTTCTACCGTGGGTACGATGTGTATGATCAAACTAAAGTAGGATTCGTCACCGAGGGCGCCGAGGCCGAGCGTAGCGGAACCCGGCATGATACGGCGCTCAGAGGTAACGGCAATCAAGGGCACGAGTATGGCACGACTTTGAGCGAAGATGAGAAGATGATGTTGATTGAATACTTGAAAACCTTATAGCGTGATGAGCGTTAAAACATTGCAACGCGGGTTGGCGCTGTTGTTATGCGTTTGCCTATGCTGTCCGCTGGGTTGGGGGCAGGATTTGGCTTACAAAAAACGCGCAAATAGAAATGAGGGGATCAAAGCCAAACCCGTGTCCGGATTCGATATTGAGCTGTTATCGGCCCAGGTCGATTATCTGGAGCCTACTGACAAACTGCAAGAGCGTTTGCATGCGCGATTTTTTTTGGAGCGCCCGGCGCCGGTTTTTTTGACGGTGCGAGAACTGGACTACAAACATTACTATTGGCTAGACAATATTGAACCCCATGGCAATTGGCGGACGGGTTTCGACAATGTTTTCGATTGGCCGACCAAGGATGTCATTAGCCAGCTCCCTGGCCTGACAATTGACGAACTGGGCACAGTGGCGCGTCTGGACAGTCCGCAGCCCCGTGCCATCGAAAGGGTTGCGCCGGTGATTTTTTACCAGGCCCGATATCCCACGGAGATTAAGGGTTATCGGTTTGCCTTCAAGCTGCGCGGCGATGCCAAGATCAAGGCCATGATCTATCCCGAGGGCGGTAGCGACGGTGTCTTGCTGCAATCGCTGGCGACCCAGCGCGGTGGTCGCCCCTTCTGGATTAAGTGGGATGTGACTACGCCATCGGCGCCCGGGGGCGGCTATAAGTTAGTCGTCAGCGGGTACATGCTGAATAGTAACGAGCCACTAAATCAAGTCGTCAACTTTCGTCATCAGCCGCGCTTAAAGTAACCGCGGTCGATGCAACAAGAATAAAAAAACCTTCAAATCCAATGGCCGACATTTTTATCAGCTATGCGAGTGAGGATCGTGAACGGGCGAAACAAATCGCTACGTTGTTTAGCCAGCGAGGTTGGTCGGTTTGGTGGGATCGCGAAATACCATTCGGCAAGAACTTCGATAAGGTGATCGAAGAGAATCTCGCAACGGCAAAATGCGTCGTCGTGCTTTGGAGCAAGCATTCGGTCGAGTCCCGCTGGGTGAGGGCGGAGGCGTCCGAAGGTGTGGGTCGGGATATGCTCCTTCCGGCGGTATTGGACGCGGATCTGAAGCTGCCGCTCGAATTCAAAAGACTGCAGGCAGCAAACCTTGTCGATTGGCAGGCGGATGAGCCCCATGAGGAATTTCAGCGGCTGTTGAAAAGCATCGAATCATTGCTCCGTTCCCCGCGTCCGAATGGTGGCGCGCCGCTCGTGGCGGACACGACCCAAGCGATCGATGGCAAACATACCAGCCTTGTCTCGGCGCAAAGCAAGAAATCCAAGAAGGCGTTCTATGCCTTCGGTCTATTGATTCTTCCCAGTGTCGTCATTACGGCGGCAGCTTTTGGATTGATGAACTGGCGCGTGCCGACGCGCGTCCTAATTGATCTGGTGGTTGACCGCGTGGCGTTTTCCATCGGCGGCTCCCAGCCGGTACCGATACTGGATAAATCCGCGGGCTTTCACTCCCTCAGCATTGAAAATTTCGACTCGATTACGTTCAAACCGGCAAAATTACAAATGGCGGATCCGGACCATGTCGATGATGGCCATGTGGACGTCGCTTGGAAAGTTATCGCCGCCGACGCAGCGGTGGTTTTGCGCGGTCGCAAGGAAGACTTACCGATCGTCACGATAATGCGTGCCCATGGCGGCGACGGGCTCGCAGGAAGGCTGGAAGCGATTTCTGTCGATCCGGGAACACAGGTCATATTGGAGACCATCGACGGCGCGGGAATGACCATACGATTCGATGGGCAGCGCCTCGCGCCCGCCGTGTTGCCACTGGATGGTTTTCGTTTGAACGCGGCGCGTACCCACCGCGAAAGAAAGTTCGCAGACTCGAAACAACCCGCGGCAAATCATATCGCCTTACGCGCCGAGTTGGCGCCAGACAGTCCATTGATCGACGTGCGCGGTCTGCCGCAATCTTTGGTGCTGACATTAACACCGGTTAAGAATACGACCATGGCGTTGTTGTCCAAAATCGGCGCGCCGATTCGAGATATCGAGCTTACGCGGCAAAATCAAAGTGGCGAACGCGAACCCAGTCTAGTGGCGTCGGGCGAAATACGCTACGCTGATTTTCCGACTAAAGACAAGGTCGTCATCGACCCGCAAGATTTTCTTGGGCTGGATCAGTTAGATCGGTTTTTCATTACCCGGCTCGAAGTGGAGCCGGATGGAAAACAAATTCGCGTACGTTTAGCAGGCATTGCCGGACACCTTCGGACGCTGGCCGGCGCCGCTTCGGAGGATCGACGGCTGACGCGTTTTGACACACTCTGGTATGGCGCTAAGCCTGCGGTGTTATTCAGTATTTTGGTGTGGGGTTTTTCCGTCACACTTGGGGCGTACAAACTCTATAAGGAGTTCAAGCAGTGAAACTCGATTGGTTCGGCGCAATCATCGCCGTGTGGTCAATGCTAATCGGCGCGGCGAGTTACGCCCAGGATATCGACGCGTTGCGCGCCGGTGTGGTTAAGATCAGTTCGCTGTCCGAGGGCAAACGCAAGACTGGGACAGGATTTATCGTCAAGCTGGAGCCGAGTATCGCCTACATCATCACAGCGGCACATGTCGTGGAGGGCGACCCGGCGCCACAAGTGGAATTTTTCACGCGGCAGAACCTTTCCGCCAAAGCTGAAGTCCGCAAGATCGAGGGAGGTGATCCCCAGGGCCTCGCGCTTATCGTGGTGCGCGGCCAGGAAAATTTACCGCCCGGCCTGGTCTCGCTTAAACTCAGCGCACTGGTGCAATTGAGAGCCGGCGCAGATCAGGTAACGGCTATCGGTTTTCCCAGCGGCGTGGCGTCGTGGGGCGTGCTGCGTGTTAACGTCGTGTCGTTGGAGGGCCGCAACATCGTACTTTCCAAAGACTTGGAGGAAGGGAATTCAGGTGGACCGGTCATCAAGGATAATCAAGTCGTAGGCCTGGTTATGGGGTTGAACCAAGGGTTCGGACTCGCCGTGCCGGCGTCGATTTTGCGCACGGTGCTGACCAACTGGGGCTTAACCTTGCCACCGGACTCCCGCGCCGACGTTGCTTCTCAGCCGCCCGGGAAGGTCGCGACCGATGCGCCGATCGCGCCGTCGTCCGGCGTGTACGGTCTCGCGTTAGACAGCAATCGGCTGGAGTTCGGTGAACAGGAGGTCTGCGTGGGGCAAGAAAAACTTCTTCAACTGACCAATCGTTCGGCCGATCCCTTGCGCATTAGTCGCCTGACGTTAGATGATCCCAGCGCGTTTTCCGCTCAAGGCTGCCTCGATCAGCCCATCGCGTCGGGCGCGAGCTGTACGCTGAGCATTCGATTCATGCCCAAGCGCAAAGGCGCGCTCCAAGCGTTGTTAACAATCCTAAACAGCGCCGACAGCCAGCCGCAATTTGTAGTTGCCGGCGGCGCCGGGGCCGCCGAGGGCGTTTGCTGTTGGTATGGGTACGTCTATCCAATGCATAAAGAAACCTGTCGCGGTATTCGTGGCTATTTCGGCGTGAACGAACTGGGTTTCCAATGTAAAAAACCAAGAATTCAGCCCTATCCGGTTCGGCCCGATTGCCCGCCAAAAAAATAATCCGGAGCCTACGCGATTGAATATTGATCGTGCGATCGCGCCAAAGTGGGTGTGGCTGGCAATGATAGTTTGCCTTGTTTGGCGCTCGAGTACGTGCCAAGCGTCAGATGAACTTTTGCAGTGGATCAAACAAATGCCCGCCGCCTACGCCGGCGTGAAAGATTACACAGCGGTTTTCACACGCAGCGAAATGCTGCGCGGTAAGCAACGACCGGAGGAAACCATCGCGCTAAAATTCCGCGAGCCATCGCAGGTTTACATGAAGTGGCTGTCGGAGTCGGGTAAGGATCGCGAAGCGATTTTCGTCAAGGGCCGCGATGGCGACAAAGTCTTAGTCCACGAACCCGGTTGGATATCCGGGCACTTTACTGTTCTTCTGCCGCCCGATGGTTCGACGATAATGAGCCGCAGCCGCCATTCCTTCGACGAAATCGGCATCGGGCGCATCATCGATCTGATCACCGCGACATTCGAGAAAGCCAATCAAGCCGGCGATTTGGAAATGCTTGATCTCGGTACGACCCGAGAAGAAGGGCGCGCGATGCGCGTGATCGAAGGCGTTTTGCCGAAGGAGCCGGCGAAGAAATATTATTGCTACCGCGCGATCGTCACCATCGACGAAGGTTTGAAGCTACCGGTGGCCGTGAAGGTTTATGATTGGACCGATAAGCTGGTCGAGCATTATCGCTACACAAACATTCAGATCAATCCAGGGCTCACGGATAGGGAGTTTAGTCCCGAAAACCCAGATTACGGATTCCCAATGACGCGGATCAATCGGCGTTAGCTGCCAATTCGTTTAGATTGGTCATTGCGAGTAGCGCACATTGCGACGACGCAATCTCGCATTTCGCGGCCCAAAAAACTCGAGATTGCTTCGTCACTTCGTTTCTTTCCATGAACCGAAACTCGGAGGTAGGATGGATCAGGCGCAGCGGATCCACCCTGCTAACCATCGTCCACGGCCTTTCATCGGCAGCTTGGTGGATCCGCTTCTGTGTGCCATGCTTGATCCACCCTACCATTGCAAATCGGGTTCATGGTTCGTGTGCCGTGTTGGTCGCACCGACATGGGCAGCTCGCAATGACTAAGCGCATCGTGCTATGACATTGCCAATGTCAGAAGCCATTGTCCACGCGGCTCCCAGCCCGATGCTTGATTACCGCCCGGCGCGATGTCGAAACAGTGCGTATTTGCTGCGCAGTGCGGCGTTCGCTAAATACGCCGGCACAATACTTTCCAGCGTGCTCGGTTTGAAGTCGAACGGGAATTCGCAGTCGCACACGCTATCGACTTGCATCGAGTAATAGTTGTCGCGTGTCATCAATTTCACCGGCAGCCATTCCATCAACCACGCTTGCAAATACGACAGACGATTACCGAGGCCGATGATGGGGCGGCGTTTGCCCAGAAACGCCGCGATGAGCGTGATCAATTCGCGCAAGGTGTAAATCTTAGGGCCACACAGATTGTAGGCACAGCCGTAGGTACGTGCTTGGTCTAGGCTGTCGACAAACGCGCGGGCGACATCTTCCACGTGGATCGGCTGAAAGCGCGCGTTCGGGCAGGCGAGGGCGACCACTGGCAAGGTTTTGATGAGCTTGGCGAACAGGTTGATGAAGCTGTCGCCCTGGCCGAAGATCACTGACGGGCGAAAAATTGTCATCTCGGCAAAGCCCGCTTGCTGAAAAGCGAGCACGCGATTTTCCGCTTCGGCTTTGCTGCGTAAATAGGCACTCGGTGCATCCGCCGTGGCGGCGAGTGCGCTCATATGCAACACGCGCTTCACGCCCGCCGCGTGGCAGGCGTCGAGGACTTTTTGCGTCAGTTGAACATGGGCGTGGTCAAAAGACGTTTTGCGGTTTTCGTGCAGTATGCCGACCAGATTAATCACCGCGTCGATGCCGCGAAACTGCCGTGTCAATTCCGCAGGATCATGAACGTTCGCCTCTATCACCTCGGCCGACGGCAGGATCAGCAAATACTTCGCTCGCTCACGATTGCGCGTCAGCACGCGAACATCGTAACCGTGCTCCACCAATCGATGGGCAATGTGGCGGCCGACAAAGCCGGTGCCGCCGATTATGCAAATACGTTTCATTGTCATGGCGTTGATAATAGTGAAAATTAAATTGTTGAGCCTGGTATTAAGTTGGGTCGCCCCTCATCCCACCATTTCTCCCAAAGTAAGAGCAAGGGTGACGGCTACGCGGTACCTATGCTTCGCCGTTTCAAATTACGCGTTGCGATGCCAACTGTCACTCCACGTCTTCCGCATCTACGTCTGTGTCGATTGCCTCGACACCGCCCGGGATGGTGCCAATCCGATCCTTCAGTGATTGCCATTTGAGGCCGAGGATACCCGCGTAGGTGGTGGCATTGGCCATGACTTTTTTCACATAGTCGCGGGTTTCACTGAGGGGAATCGATTCGATGTAGATCGCGCCTTCCAACGGTTTGGCATCGCGCCAGCGCTTCGCGCGGCTCGGCCCGGCGTTGTAACCCGCGGTCGCCAGAATGGGATGGCCGAGATCGTCCAACACATGGCGCATGTAATAAGTGCCGAACGCGGTGTTGATATCGACGGTGGTGGCATTGCTGGTGTGAAAATTTCGAATGCCTAATTTTTGTGCAATCCAGCGCGCGGTCGCCGGCATCAACTGCATTAGCCCCATGGCGCCGACGCGGGATTTCGCCTCCGAGTAGAAGCGGCTCTCTTGGCGCACGATGCCGTAGACCCAGGCTTCGTCGAGCCGATTTTGCTTGGCGCCGGCGCTGATCTCATGGCGAAACGGCGTTGGAAAACGCAAGGCAACATCGTGCAAACTCTGAGTTCTTTCCGCCGCGTGAATGGCACGGTCATACCATCCGGCGCGATTGGCGACCTCGGCGGCGCTGAGCAATTGTTTGTCGTCGAAACGGCGCACAGCGACATTCCATTCCTTCGCGCCCTCCTGCCACAGTCCCAGCCGATTGAGATAGAGCGCGCGTTTGACGCCATCGATTTCTTCCACGGCTTTGAGTTCAGCCGCGCTGGGTTTCCATGGATCGATCGGATTGGTCAGCACCGTGCCGACTTCTTCGGACGCCAATTGACCGTAGTAGCCGAATTCCTGCGCCAGCGGCAAAAATAAATCGCGCGCCTCGTTGGTTTTGCTTTGTTGTTTTAAGGCACGTGCTTTCCAATAACGCCACGCCGCGATTTTCTGTTCGGTTGCGGACATGCGGTCGATCGCATTCAACACGTCCAGCCAACTCTGCGCGCGCAAGGCGGCACGTGCCTGCCAGGCCAGTTGGTTATCGCTAAGTGGCACGTCGCCGGCTTTTTTGAACCACGTCAGCGCTGTAGAATCGTGCGACCAGGCGGCTTGCAAGCCGATCTGTCCCCACACCTCGGCTTGATCCTTCTCGGCAAAGCGTTGCGCTAAGGCGATCCAATGTGCTGCCGCTTGCGCGTGATTTTTGCGCGCGATCTGGATCACACTAAAAATGGCAATCTCGCGCGCGGCACGGGTTTTTAGCGGCAGAGATTTTTTGGATAAATAAACGCCGGGTGCGCGGCGCGCCTTGTCGAACGCCTTGATGTCGATGGCTTCGTGCGCCGGCAGATAGCTGTTCGCCGCGATCAGAACTCCGGCGTTGTTGGCAATCGCCGCGAGACGGACGCGTGCCCAAACATCGTCGCTGGACAGCAAACCTTCGCCGAGAAGTTGGGCGAACGGCGGATCGCAACTTTCCGCTTGGCTGCTTCCGGTGAACCATAGTGGACGGGTCCGCTTGACCGCTTCCTTATCGCCCTGGACGATGCGGCGTTGCACGTCGTAACAGGTTAGGCCGATGTCTTCTTGCTTCAATTTTGGAAACTGCGCGCCGAAAGTCTCCCAATCCTCGTTTTGTCCGAGCAGCCTAAGCCAATCGATACGCAGCCTTTCCGCGAGCGGGCCATCGGGATGGTGCGTGAGAAAATCGCTGACCTGTGTCGGGTCGGCGTCCTTCAGGGTCAGTTGCAGCAGCCAATATTGGGGATAGTCGGCAAGCAGGTGATCCTTGAGAGCTGGAATATAAAATTCCAACGCTTTGATGTCTCGCGTACGAAACGCTTCTTCGGCTGCCAGAAACTGCTCATCCAAGTTCGCGGCGACGGCGACAACGCTGGCCGTTAAACTCGCGGCCAGCACCGTGAGAATGGCGAACCAACTTGCCCGAAACCGTGAAATCAGCGAAAATCCGACGTTCGGTGCTCGCAGCACATTCATTAATATTTCCATAGTTCTATTTTACGGCTTCGCGCCGAGAATTCCATTACTAAACATGTTAGAAGCTTTATTCACACCCGAATCCTGGGCGGCGCTGCTGAAAATCATCGGCATCAATATTGTCCTATCCGGCGATAACGCCGTGGTGATCGCGCTGGCCTGCCGCTCCTTGCCGGACAAGCAACGCAAGATGGGCGTGTTGTTCGGCAGTGGTGGCGCGATCGTCTTGCGCATCATACTGACTTTCTTCGCCGTGTACTTGATGAACATGCCGTACCTGAAGATCGTCGGCGCGCTGTTACTGTTATGGATCGGCATTAAACTGATCATGCCTGAAGACGGACATGGCGACGGCGTTGCGGGCAACGACAATCTCATGGCCGCGATACGAACTATCATCATCGCCGATTTTGTCATGAGTTTGGACAATGTGATCGGCGTCGCCGCCGCTGCGAACGGTAACGTTCCGTTGATTGTGATTGGCTTGCTGATCAGTATTCCCATTATTATTTTCGGCAGCACGCTGATCATGAAAGTGATGGATCGTTTTCCGATCATTATCACCATCGGCGGCGCGCTACTCGGTTACGTGGCGGGAGAAATGGCCGTGACCGATACGGCGATTTCCGGTTGGATCGAGCATAACGCGCATTACTTGCACGCTTGGCTTCCGCTGGTCGGTGCGGTGCTTGTCGTTGCGGTGGGTAAGTGGTTGGCATCGCGGCACGAAAAAACCAGCGCGCCGTTGGTTGACTTGGTCGACGGCGAAACCTCGCCCCCCCAGCAAACATTAAGGTAAAAACAGATGAAGATACTAGTCCCGGTAGACGGATCCGAAAGCGCCAATCGCGCCATCGACCATGCCATTCAACAAGTGACAAACCAAACCGGCGTGGATATTCATGTGCTAAATGTTCAAATGCCCATTTTGTCCGGGCATGTGAAAATGTTCATCAGCGAGCCGCAATTGAATGACTACTATCGCGACGTAGGTTACGCTGCATTGAAATCGGCACAGGAGCGACTGAAACAAGCCACTGTCTCCTACACCCATCACATCAGTGTGGGCCATGTGGCTGAAACCATTGCCCAGTACGCGAAAGAAAATACCATCGACCAAATCATTATGGGAACTCGCGGCATGGGTGCGATCTCCGAATTTGTGCTTGGTTCCGTCGCCAGCAAGGTTATCCATCTAAGCAGCGTGCCGGTCACGCTGATCAAGTAAACCAAGGTATCCATGCCGCTACCGAATTCCGTCGCAGGCCGCCGGCATCTGCATACGCGCACTATTCAAATCGACGGCTACGAGCGCGAAGATGGCTTGTTCGAGATCGAAGGTCATCTCATCGACGTCAAACACTATGATGTCAATGCGGTGCATTTTTCGCGCAAGGCCGGCGTGCCGGTGCATGACATGAAACTGCGCCTCACCCTAGATGGCGATATGATGATCGTCGATGCCTTCGCCGTGACCGACGGCATGCCTTACGAAAACGAATGCAATAAAATCACGCCGGACTATCGCGAAAAACTCAAGGGCCAAAAGATCGCTGCGGGATTTCGCATTTTTCTCGCCGGCCTATTTGGCAAACTCAAAGGCTGTGCGCACATGACCGAGTTGTTGGGATCGATGGCGCCTGCGGCGATTCAATCCATGTATGGCCATGGCCGCGCGCGGGTTCCCGATCCCGACAAAAAACCATTTCAACTCGATGGCTGTCACGCGCTCGATACACGCGGCGCGGTGGTCGCCAAATTTTATCCGCGCTGGTTTCAGCGCGATGCCGCCAACGCATCAGAAATCAAGCCCTAAGCGAACATGAAAATTCACGAATACCAAGGTAAAGAAGTCCTCCGAAAATTTAACGTCCCGGCGCCCCGTGGCATGGTATGTTTTTCGGTCGATGAAGCCGTGAAAGCGGCTGAAACCTTGGGAGGGAAAGTCTGGGTCGTGAAAGCGCAGATCCACGCCGGTGGGCGTGGCAAAGGCGGTGGCGTGAAGGTGGCGAAATCCTTCGATGAAGTACGTCAATATTCAAGCGAAATTCTCGGCATGCAACTCAAGACTCACCAGACCGGGCCGGAAGGACAAAAAGTCCGACGGCTGTTGATCGAAGAGGGTGCCGACATTAAGAAAGAATTGTACGTCGGCATGGTAGTCGATCGTGGCACGCAACGCGTTGCGCTGATGGCAAGTTCCGAAGGCGGCATGGATATTGAGGCGGTTGCCGAACACACGCCGGAAAAAATTCACAAAGTATTTATCGATCCCGGCACAGGACTAAAAGACAGCGAGGCGGATGACATCGCGCGCCAGATCGGTGTGCCAGAAGCCAGTATCGGCGCGGCTCGTGGCGTGCTTCTTGGATTGTATAAAGCGTTCGAAGAGACCGATTCGTCATTGGCGGAAATCAATCCGATGATTTTGACCGGCGACGGAAAAGTCATCGCCCTCGATGCAAAATTCAACTTCGACGACAACGCCCTGTTTCGCCATCCCGACATCGTCGCGCTGCGCGATCTCGACGAAGAAGATCCGGCCGAAGTCGAAGCATCGAAATTTGATCTCTCGTACATTTCGCTAGATGGCGACATCGGCTGCCTGGTGAACGGTGCGGGCCTGGCCATGGCAACCATGGACATCATCAAATTCTACGGTGGCGCACCGGCGAATTTCTTAGATGTCGGCGGCGGCGCAACGCAGGAAAAAGTGACCGAAGCCTTCAAGATCATGCTGAAAAATGCCGGCTTGAAAGCGATCCTGGTGAATATTTTCGGTGGCATTATGAAATGCGACGTGATCGCCAATGGCGTCGTCGCCGCGGCGCGCGACGTGCAATTGAAAGTGCCACTGGTGGTGCGCTTGGAAGGTACCAATGTCGATTTGGGGAGAAAGATTTTAGCTGATTCCGGCTTGCCGATAATCTCGGGAGCAAACATGGCCGATGCGGCGCAGAAGGTGGTGGCGGCGGCGCGCTGATCATTGCGACGACCTTCACTTATGTCATTCCCGCGCAAGCGGGAATCCATGTTAAGTGTCCGAAAAATACTACTACGTTTACGTACTAGCCAACAAACCAAGAGGTACGACTTACGTTGGCGTAACTTCAAATTTAGTCGAGCGCGTTTGGCAACACAAACAAGAACAAGCAGATGGATTCACCAAGCGATACGGCCTCAAGTCCTTGGTGTGGTGCGAGCAGCATGAAGATGTTCAGGAAGCGATCTTGCGCGAGAAACAAATCAAGAACTGGAATCGGCTGTGGAAAATTGAGTTGATCGAATCAGGGAATCCAGAGTGGAACGATTTGTATGAAACGATTATTGGTTGATCGAACATGGATTCCCGCTTTCGCGGGAATGACAATTTAGACGATTCCCACCTTCGCGGGAACGACGGAAAAACATATGAGCATCTTAATAGACAAAAACACCAAGGTCATCACCCAAGGCATCACCGGCAAGACTGGGCAATTCCATACGCAAATGGGCAAGGCCTATGCGAATGGCGCGAATTGTTATGTCGCGGGCGTGACGCCGGGCAAGGGCGGCCAAAGCTTCGAGGGTATTCCCGTTTTCAATAGCGTCGCCGAAGCGAAAGAAAAAACCGCGGCAACGGCGTCCGTCATTTATGTTCCGCCCCCCTATGCGGCTGCGGCGATCGATGAGGCTGTCGAGGCCGGCCTCGATCTCGTGATCTGCATCACCGAAGGTATTCCCGTGCGCGACATGGTTCGTACGCGTTACAAAATGCAAGGCAAGAAAACCATACTAGTCGGACCGAATTGCCCCGGCGTGATCACACCGGAAGAACTCAAGATCGGCATCATGCCCGGCCACATTCACAAGAAAGGCCCGATCGGTGTCGTGTCGCGCTCTGGAACGTTGACCTATGAAGCGGTCGGCCAATTGATGGAACAAGGACTCGGCCAATCGAGTTGTGTCGGCATCGGCGGCGATCCGGTGAATGGCTTAAAGCATATCGACGTCATGCGCATGTTCAATGACGACCCGCAAACCGAAGCGGTGATTATGGTCGGCGAGATTGGCGGCAACGACGAAGAGCTAGCCGCCGAGTGGGTCAAGCTGAACATGAGAAAACCCGTGGTCGGCTTCATCGCCGGCGTCACCGCGCCGCCGGGAAAACGCATGGGTCACGCCGGCGCGATCATCTCCGGTGGCAAAGGCACGGCGCAGGCAAAACTCGAAGTAATGGAAAATTGCGGCATTAAAATCACACGCAATCCGGCGGAGATGGGTAAGCTGCTGAAATCTATTCTGAAATAACGATCGGCCTGGAAGGCGTGTGGCTACGGGGTGGCCTAGGGCCATTGCATCTCCAGGCAAGCCTTGCCACGAGGCAGACTAGTTCTACTTCCTGGCTTGCCGCTGACCAAATTGTCATCGCGAGCGAAGCGCGGCGATCTCGATTTTCAACCGTGGTGTGAAATCGAGATTGCTTCGGCGCCGCGCTTCTCGCAATGACAAACAAGCTCGTCTTAGATCTGCGGTTTCAAATTGAAACAGTGGTTCGCAATGACAAATAATCGCAATGAAGCTTGGCATCGGCTTTGGCGGAGACGGTACTCGATGCGTTAAAGCTATCGCGAACGCCCAGCCGAGTTATGCGCCGACGGCCGCTTCACTTGCGGCTTGCCGCCGCGCACACCAACCGGTTTCACAGTTGGCGGTTTGCCATGTGGCCTTCCCCCCGGCTTACCGCTACCACCCGGCCGACCTTGACGCTGACCATCGGGCCGCTGCCCGCGATTTTGTCCGTTGATAATCGGTTCGGCTTTGATATGAGGATTCGGCTCGAAGCCCGGTAACACGACTTCCGGGATCTCCCGTTTCATCAGCCGTTCGATGTCGGTGAGCAATTTGCGCTCGTCGATACATACCAGTGACGTCGCTTCGCCTTCCGATCCGGCGCGGCCGGTGCGGCCGATGCGATGAACATAATCTTCCGGCACGTTCGGCAATTCGAAATTCACCACGTGCGGCAATTCGATAATGTCGATGCCGCGCGCCGCGATGTCGGTCGCGACCAACACTTGCAATGAGCCTTCCTTGAATTCGGCTAAAGCCCGCGTGCGAGCGGCTTGGCTTTTATTGCCGTGGATGGCGAGGGACTTGATGCCTTCTTTTTCTAACTGCAAGGCGAGTTTGTTCGCGCCATGTTTTGTGCGTGTGAACACCAACACTTGAAACCAATTATTTTGCTTGATCAGATGGGCGAGCAAATCTTTCTTACGTTCGCGATCGACGCTATAGACTTTTTGCGTGATGAGTTCGGCGGTCGCTCGCTCGCGCGGCGCTTCGATCATCAATGGCTTACTCAGCAAGCCATTCGCCAGGGTTTTGATTTCTTCGGAAAACGTCGCCGAGAACAATAAATTCTGCCGTTGCTTCGGCAACAGCGCGAGCACACGTTTGATGTCGTGAATGAAACCCATGTCGAGCATGCGGTCGGCTTCGTCGAGCACGAGGATTTCAACTTTGGAAAGATCGACGGTTTTCTGCTGCACGTGATCGAGCAAACGACCCGGTGTCGCAACCAGAATATCGACGCGGCTACGCAATATCTTGATTTGCGTATTAATGCTTACGCCGCCGAACATCGCCATGGAGGTCAGCTTCGAATATTTACCGTAGGTGCGCACGCTTTCTTCGACCTGCGCCGCGAGCTCGCGTGTCGGTGTCAGGATCAGCGCGCGGATCGGTGCGCGGCCTTCCGAAGGACCTTTGCTGACGCGGTTGGAGAGCCGATGCAAAATCGGCAAAGTAAAGCCGGCGGTTTTGCCGGTGCCGGTTTGCGCGCCGGCCAACAGATCACCGCCGGATAACACCGCGGGAATCGCTTTTAGTTGAATAGGGGTGGGTATCGTATAACCGTGTTCAGTAACGGCACGGACAATATCATCGGCCAGGCCGAGTGAGGAAAAGGACATACAACTCCAAATGGAAAGATCAGCCTGTCGCCCCTGTTAGTAGGGGCGCCAGTCTCAGGCAGAAGGGAAAAACTTTGAAAGGCCAGATTGGCTGCGGCGCGAGGACTGGAAACTACAGCCGCGGCGCGAAGTATACAGGGTTTTAGGTTTGCAGAATAAATTCTTTTCAGCCAAACCTAACCTCTTGTCATTCCCGCGCAGGCGGGGATTGTGCGCCCGTGATGGCGCCAAAACAGCACGGTGCAAGTCCGTGTCGGAGTAGCCACAGCTCTAGCCGAAGGTAACTGCGTTGCCGCGAGGCGGGGTGGGGAGCAACCGGATGCGAACTGTCGGTGCGTAGGATGACGAACTCGATTTGGCGTAGTGCTGCGGCGAGCCTGCGATTCCATGGCGAAGCCCGGAAGTAGTCCGATACTTCGAGGCGGGACAACGCTGGGTGCGGCGCAAGAGTCTGAACGCGGTACGAGAGCGGATACGTGCCAAGACGAGGCGCACCTGCGCAGAAAGTCTCGCCTGTATCATTGCGGAACTGAACCCGATGCGCCAAGGTTGGTATAACTTTTCAACACGCATATCCGTGGACGTTTAGCGGCATGGACGGCTTTATCCGACGACGGCTACGCGCACTGCGGCGCAAGCAGCAGAAGCGAACGGGAGCCGGACACACGCTGGCCGACCGTAAACGCTGGCCCAATGCCTACTTTGCTGAGTTGGGACTCTTCACGATGACCGAGGCCCATGCCCTGGCAAGCCAATCCCGATGAGGACACCACCGACTGGAGAGCCGTGTGCGGGAGAACCGGGGGCTGGCCTCGGGCCACACGCACGCTTCGGCGGGCGGGGAGGGCGAGCGCCCTTCTCGACCTCTATCATGGAGCGTATACAAAAAAATGGCGCCAAGTGGATTCCCACCTACGCGGGAATGACAGGCGGGGAAGTCACCGATATATCTAGTGCTGCTCGAAGGTGGAAATCCCATTGCATTCGAAATTCAAGACGACGAACTCCCACCTTCGCGAGGACGACGTGATCGAACTGCGATCAATGCTCAGGCAACGTAATGCGCAAATGCTTTGCTTACTTTTCCAGCATCGTCGAAATGGAAAACCTCGGCGGACAGGCCGCGCGCACCACGATAGTAGATGGTGATGCTTTCCACGCCTACGAAGGTCGTGACCAACTCGAAACGCAAATCGGGAATACGCTCGAGGGCTTTGGCCCAATAGGCGCCAACCGCGTCTTTACCTTTCAAGACGCCGCTGGGCTCGTTGGCGATCTGCGCAATCAGCGGCGAGACCATTTCAAAATCATCGCTGTAGTGCGACAAAATTCGATCGAGGTCATGGCTGTTCCAGGAATCGATCCACTCAGTGGCAAAATCTTCGGCGAAAGCTTTATCGATCATGAGCGGTTTCAATGCCGACGTTAAATCAAGGCAACTTGCGCAATTGTAGCTTGCAAGTTAACGTATTTCAATGATCGAAGTATTTCGATACCAAACCGAATATTTCAACGGCCTTTCACGGATTGGCTCCAGTCAATAAAAGACAAACGAGTGCAAGCACAGATTCGTGTTCGTCTTAAACGCTTGGAAGCGGGAAATTTTGGCGACTGTCGTTCGGTAGGCGAGGGTGTACAAGAATTGCGCGAACATCACGGCGCGGGTTATCGCGTTTACTTTGGCCGTCACGCTCAGGCGGTAGCGATTTTGCTGATTGGCGGAACCAAGAAATCGCAACCTGCAGATATCAAAACCGCCAAAGAATATTGGGAAGATTGGAAACGGAGGCAGGCATGAGCAAAAAACTGAAAGCGGCAGTATCCCATTACGATCGCGAAGTGGCGGAGCTGCGCGCAGATCGCGAGTTGGCAGTGGAGTATTTGAAAGTGGCTATGGAATCATTAGACGATCCCGATGACCGCGCGGCTGGACTTCTTGCCCTTCGCACCGTTGTGGAAGCGTATGGCGGCCTTGCTGCTGTCGCCGCCGAGGCGGCTATCAGTCGCGAAGCACTGTACCGGACCTTATCGGCGAAAGGGAATCCGACGCTCAAGACACTGCTTGCCGTGCTGAAAGCAGTAGGTATGAAACTCTCGGTTGAACCGGAGCATCGTGCTGCGGCTTAGGCAGACAGCGGGAGGATTAAACAACATATCCGGGATCGGGTCCCTATTCGTATACCAAAATCAGGTCTCTATGGCTCAAGGGTTACTCAAATCGGTCGAAAAAGTGAACGGCATTATTAATTCCGTTCAACCAACGGGCCCCGTCGGACCTATGAGCTAGTGCCTGGAAAGCGGCTCTGGTATTGCCTCACAGACTGGTTGCGTGAGCAATTTGTATGAATCAGGTAAATGAGTGATCTCACTCGTGCCACCCGATGATTAAATTCACTTACGTAGTGCCGCCCACCGTCAACCCATCAATCTTCAGCGTCGGCTGACCCACGCCCACCGGCACGCTCTGCCCATCTTTACCGCAAGTGCCGACGCCGGCGTCGAGCGCCATGTCGTTGCCGATCATCGACACGCGCGTGAGTACATCCGGGCCGTTGCCGATCAGCGTCGCGCCTTTCACCGGATACGTCACTTTGCCGTTTTCAATCATGTAGGCTTCCGCGGCGGAGAACACGAATTTGCCGTTGGTGATGTCTACTTGGCCGCCGCCGAAGTTGACGGCGTATAAACCATTCTTCACCGAGGCGATAATTTCCTGCGGGTCTTTGTCACCGTTCAGCATGTAGGTGTTGGTCATGCGCGGCATCGGGATGTGGGCGAACGATTCGCGGCGACCGTTACCGGTCAGCGGCATGCCCATCAATCGTGCGTTGAGACTGTCTTGGATATAGCCTTTCAAGATGCCGTTTTCGATTAGCGTGGTGCGTTGCGTCGGGTTGCCTTCATCGTCGATATTCAGCGAACCACGGCGGTCGGGGATGGTGCCGTCGTCGAGTACGGTGACGCCGGGCGCGCCGACGCGTTCGCCGATGCGGCCGGAAAATGCGCTGCTGCCTTTGCGATTGAAATCGCCTTCCAGGCCGTGACCGATGGCTTCGTGCAACAAAATGCCGGGCCAGCCGTTGCCGAGGACGACGGTCATGGTGCCGGCGGGCGCGGGTTTGGCTTTCAGATTGGTGATGGCTTGGTGCACCGCTTCTTTCGCGTAATTCTGCAACATGGCGTCGGTGAAATAGGCGTAGTCAAAACGGCCGCCACCACCGGCGGAACCTTGCTCGCGGCTGTCGCCTTCTTCGGCGATGACCGTCACCGATACTCGGGTGAGCGGCCGCACGTCGGCGGCCATCAAACCGTCGCTGCGCGCGACCAGAATCACGTCGAATTCCGCCGCGACTCCGGCCATCACTTGCGTTACGCGGGGATCGAGATCGCGGGCGTATTTTTCCAATTTCTCCAGCATGCGAACTTTGTCAGTGTCGGACAGGCTGGCGATCGGGTCTTGCGGCCCATACAACTTGCGCGGATGGCCCGATTGCACGGCCGGCATTTTGCCATCCCCACCGGAGGCGGCAATGGCGCGCGTGGCCGAGGCGGCCGCGGTGAGCGCGGTGAGATTGATTTCGTCGGAATAGGCGAACGCGGTTTTTTCACCGCTCACGGCGCGCACGCCGACGCCTTGATCGATGTTAAAGCTGCCGCTCTTCACCTGGCCTTCTTCCAGGCTCCACCCCTCGCTGCGACTATATTGAAAATACAGATCGGCGTAGTCGACGGAGTGCGTCATGATCTGGCCGAACACGCGGCCGAGCGCGTTGTGATCCAGATCGTACGGGGTGAGAAGATATTGACTGGCGGTATTGAGCAGAGCGGAAGTTTCCATTGAATTCCAAAGTAGGATGAATCGAACAGCTACATACTATTATAACCGATGGCCCGCAAGCCAATTCCGATGCGGATCGCAAGCAATGCATCGCCAAGAGCCAATATCCATGCGCCTTCCGGCAATCCCTAAATCCTAGACCTTAAATCCGATGAATCGTTCGATGCCCAAGCGCCGGCAAGCTCTTGCGCAGGCTCGCCTGGTAACTCGGATTCATGCCGGCAATCACCATGCCGGAACCGCGCGACAGCCGGTCCATCACCACACCCCAGGGATCGACGATCATGGAATCACCATGGGTCTCGCGACCAGAGCGGTGATAGCCCCCTTGCGCCGGGGCGATGACATAGGCCATGTTCTCGATGGCGCGGGCACGAATCAAGGCTTCCCAGTGTGCGCGCCCGGTGGTCTCGGTGAATGCCGACGGCACGGCGATAATGTCCACCTGCTTCATGGCGCGGTACAATTCTGGGAAGCGCAAGTCGTAACAGATTGACAGGCCGAGCTTACCGAAAGGTGTGTCGACAACGACGATTTTATCGCCCGCCTCGATGGTCTTGGATTCGTTAAATTTCTCTTGGCCCAAGTCCAGGCCGAATAGATGAATCTTGTCGTAGCGCGCGACGCATTTACCCTTGTCATCGTAGAGCAACGAGGTGTTGCGAACTTTGTCGGGAACGCTGGCTTCGAGCGGAATCGAGCCGCCGATAATCCACATTTTGTGGCGCTTTGCGGCGCCACTCAAAAAGTCTTGGATCGGGCCTTTGCCGGGTTTTTCGCGGGCGGCGACCTTGTCCGTATCTTTCAATCCCATCAATGCCCAATGTTCCGGAAGGGCGGCAAGGCTCGCGCCGTGAACGGCCGCCATTTCGATTAAGCGTTCCGCCTCGGCAATGTTGCCTTCGACCACCGGCCCGGAGGCCATTTGCAACGCGGCGATGCGGACAATACCGCGGATCGGTTTGGCTTTGCCGAAGCCGGCGTCTTTGCTACTGGGTTTTTTGCTCGTCATGGTGTACTCGTTATCTGCGAATCGTTTTTTTCTCGGCTGGCGACCGCGCAACTTTGGTGGCGATGGGATCGTCCCATTTGCCGGTTACCGTGTACTCGTAAGCAAAAATTTTGTCGAACGGATTCTGTAATATTTTCTGCAAAATATAGGCGCCGACACCGACAATCGGCCCCCCGGCAAGGCCGCCGGCAACGGCGATGGTTTCCGCCAAACTGGGGATGACTTTCACTTTGAGATTCTGCGTCTCCGTGCGCGCATCGGCGGAGCCTTGCATGATCACGCCGGCAGCGGAGCCGCGCATGAAAAAATCGTCCGTCTTGAGTTCGCCCAAGTCCATTTTCACTGTAGCGGAAATATCATCAAAGGTGAATCCATCGCTGAAAATATCGCGAAAATCCAGCGTGATCCGCTTTGGCAAAGCTTGCAAGCTGATGAGCCCGAGCAACTTGCCGACGCCGGGTTGGACTTTGAGAAACTGCCCCGACTTGGCGATGAGGGTGAAATTACCGCTCAAGGTTTGCGGATCGAGGGCATGGGGATCGCCGATCCAGGAGACCTGGCCGTTGATTTCCGCGTTACCGCGCTTCACCGTGCCCGGATAGCCGATATTGCCGAGGAACTGACCCAGATCGCTGACGCGCAGATTGACGTTCAGTGCCGTCTGCGGTTGATCCAGCCAGCCTTGCCAAACGCCGTCCGCATTGAACACGCCGGCAGGGCTGGAAATTCGCGCGCGTTCAATGCGCCAATCTTGACCCTCTTGTTTGGCGAGAAGCTCCAAGCGGCCGAGCTTACGCTGGCCGATCTGGAACGAATCAGCGGTGATGTCCATCGACGGTAAGCGTCCGGGGTTGCTCGTTGCGGGACGGGATTGATTTGGCGCAACGGGATTGGCGGCGGGCAAATGCAACTGGCTAAAACGTGCCGAAATAAAGCCCGCGCCTTCGGGCTGCCAAAGCGCGTTGCCGCGCACATCGTTGCCGTCCACGCCGATCAACCATTGGGTCTTCCCCTTCTCGGCCTTAATTTGAAAATCGACAAAGCGGCGATCGAACAGGGTCATATTAGCCGCGGTGATTTCAACGCCGCCGATAGTGAACGCCGACGCGGCTTTACCGTCGCTTTTGCTGACTGCGTCGAGGCGTTTGTTAAGCGCGCGCCAGCCATCGGCATCGAAGTTGTCGATGCGGCCACTCAGCCACAATCCGGCGCGCGCGGGATCCGTTGCCGCGCGCCTGAATGCGATTTCGCCCTGGGGAATATCGCGCTTGCCGTCGCCCGTTTCGCGCAGCAGAAGCTGTGCGCTCAGTTGGTCGCCGAGTTTGATACGCCACAATTCTTGTTTGGCGTCGCGTTGCAAAATATCGACGCGGGATGGCCAAACATCAGCGGCGGATTTTGCCAGCGGTGCGGGCAGAGCAGAGGCGAGGCCGCCCAGATCCGACTCGATCTGGCCAGAATATTTTTTGCCGCGAACTTCAAACCGACCGCTCCACCGGCTGGCGCCCGACAACGTGTCAACCCACGGTTGCGGCCAAATCTGTTTAATCATTCGCGGCGTCGCGTTGCCGCTCGCGCGAATGTCCCAGCCATCAACCCCCCGTCTTACGATATGAATGTCGATCGGCTCGCCATACAACTTAGCTTGGGCATCGATGCCGATTTCATTCTTGTTATCTTTAATTTTAATCGTCGTTTTCCACTCCGCGGTCTTGGAAAAGTCCTTTAGGATCGCCAGTGGCAGTTCTTTTTCCACCGTGGCAGTTTCGATATTGCCGCCGCCTGTGATCGTGGTTGCACCATCGGGGCTGGTGCTGATATCGAACTGAGCCGGCGTCCCAAGTACGTTGGTTTTGGCGCTGGCCTTCAATTGCCCGCCTTTCTCGCGCACCGTGACACTGCCATTCCATGCGGCGTCACTGGTGACATATTTCATCGCGTCGGCATCGAAGTGTTGTTTCATACCCGCGAGCGCCGCATTGCCGCTGCCATCAATGCGAATAGCGCCATCCTTTTCGTTGCTGATCTGCATAGTGGCGGGCCCACCCAGAAGCGTTCCCCTGGCGCCGATTTTTATGGCGGTCTGAGCGCCTTGAACTTGGATAATCCCGGACCAATCACCGGTTCCGCTGAAATACTTCAGCGCTGGATTCTTGTATTGCTTAACCAGCCCTTGTGCGCTGGCCACGCCACGTGTGTTGATGGTGAGCTTGTGATCCTTGTCGGTTGCAAACGATGCCTGCGCCGGGCCACCCAAGGTTTCGCCCCGTAGTTGTTTAGCGTCGATACCACGCTCGGTGAAGGCCAGATGGCCGTTGATTTTTTCCAGATCGGGAATGGTTTCCTGCTTGTCGGTAACCTTTGCATTCAGGAATTCCCAGTCACCGATGACTCGGGTTTCTTGCAAGCGCGCAAGCGGGATTGAGGCCTGTAGATCGAATTTACTGTTGCCGTTGCCGACGAAGCGATCGGTGGCGTGATCAATGAATTCTTTGACCCGACTTTCAGCAATAAAGCGCAGGCCATCTTGCACGCTGGTGTCGGCACGCAGTTCGAGGGCGACAATCGGATCATGGTGTGCCAAATCGGCGACGCGAATGCGCGCTACGTTGATCTTGCTCTGAAATACGCGACCGCTGTGGCCGATGACATCCATGGTCATGCCACGAAAGATCAGCTTCGCGGAAATGTCTTCGACGCTTGGCCAATCCGGCACATAGCGAACCACGCCGTCGTGGGCATCGGCGATGAATTCGAACACACCGCCCTTGTCGTCGATAAACGGAAAGTCGTACAGATTGCCCTTGAGTTGGAATGAGCCGCTCTCGGATTTCCCGGCGAGTAAAGAAACCCTAAGCCAGTCGCGAACCTTATTGGGAACCACGCGCGGAACGTAGCGCCACAGGCCGCGCGCATCGCCGCGCAGTAGAGTGCCGTTCAGATCGGTCCAGCCGGGTGTGCCGGCAACGGATTTATAGCGCCCGGTGACCGTCATTGCCGCGTCGTTATTGGCGAACGCGGCGCTGTTGATCGTAACATCCACGCCATCGCGGGTTGTTTTCCAAGTGGCGCGGCCGGTCAACCTATCGAACTTCAGATCTTCGACAAATATCGTCGGCGCCTTGACTATCAGGGCCTTGCTGTCCAGCGCCAATCCGCCGCCGATTTGGTTCGCGTCGACGCTGCCACTCATTCCCGAAAACCCGGGAACGTCGTCGTGCGGCGCGATGGTAAGGTCTTGGAACTGACCTTTTAACTGGTATTGAGCTAGCCGCGTATCGGTTCGCGCCCAGCCGATGACGAAGTTACTTAGGCGCCCGGAAGGCGCAAATTTACGCAACTGTTCGTTCATATCGGCGGGGAAGGGGACGCTGCGCAAAACTACAAGCAGCCCGGTCAAATCGATTTGTTTGATGTGGATCTCGCCGCGCTCGGGACTTTTTGCATCGCCGGGATGAAAAATAATTTTTGCGTTTCCCGGCCGCCACGATTGTTGCGCGCCGCGAAGTGTAACGGCGAGATTATCGGTGGTGACTTCAAATCCTGGCGCAAGGTCTGTAAGCCCGACCGTGCCGGTCACTTCGGTTAATTCCAACGGCGCAACGGACGAATTAAACTGCGCTTGGACATTTTTGAGATCAAGGACAGTACTGGCGCCGATGTGTCCGCGACCGTCGCCGGTAAAGGTAAGCTTAACGCCACCCGAACCCTGGCGCAGTTCTTCGGGAATAGGGATGAAACGGCGAAGCGTTGCCAGGTCGACATTCTGCAATTCCGCTTGCACGCTGCCGCGCCAGTTGCGCAACTGGCCGAAGGTCGCGCCGCGAACGCTGCCGCTGATGGCGATGGGATCCGCTATCTCGCTCGGCGGCCGCGCGGCCAAGCCGAAGTTATGTTGATTGCCGCGATTCTCCAGTCGAAAACCAACTTCGCTCAACAACAACGCCTGGTCGCTGACCATGGCATCTTGCCAGGCGAAAATCCCATTGTTGACGACCACGTTGCGTTGCTGCAATAACCAATCGGCGAGCCCGGCATCCCCCGATGGGTCGCCCTGCGGCAGTTCGATGCCGGCAAGAAACAGTTTGCCGCTTTTATCGCGGCGCATCGCCAAAGTAGGCTGATCGATCTCAAGGCGGTAGAATTCAATCGAGCCGTACAGCAATGACCACCAGGACAACACGCCATGGATGCGATCGAGCTTGACCGCGGGGTTATTATTGGCGTCTAAGACGGTAACCTTTTTGAATTCCAGGGTCGGACGCAATCCTTCCCACGATCCTTGCACCGCTTCGATGGTGATCGGTGTATCGGCGGTGCGGGAGATAAGCGCGGCGATCTTATCGCGATAGTCGCTGGCGTGGGGCACGTACCAATAACGCAACGCCAATCCGACCACCAACAGGCCGATGACGACTAAGATTGACAAGCATAACGCAATGCGCCAGATCCAACGGCGACTCAAGCCAGGCATATTTTCGTGAGAAATTTTATAAAATGATAACAGGTTATGCGCACAACACTTATAACGATCCCGCCTTGATTCGGACTACGTTTCTTTACCCCAATGGCTGATTTTCCGCCGATCGTCGAGCGCATGCGTTCGCTCAGCCACTTCGCGCGCCGAATTATCGGCGACGATCCCGGCGGCGTTGGCACACTTTTCGGCGTCTGGGATCGGGCGTTTTCGCGCGCCGAAATGCAGAATTTCATTCAAGCGGAATTGGCTCAAAAGCCTGTCGACCTGAAGGCGGTGCTGCGCCGCCTGCGCCAGCGGGTTTGGCTGCGTGTGGCCGGCCGCGATTTGTCGGGTTGGGGAAATCTGCCAGAAGTCATGGTAACCATGACTGATCTCGCGGAGGTGACCATCGCAGCAGCGCAATCTCACGCGCAGCGAGAGTTGGTCGATCGCTATGGCACTCCGATCGGCGCGGAAACGGGCTTGCCGCAACAATTGATGGTCGTGGCAATGGGTAAGCTGGGAGGCGCCGAGCTGAATGTTTCATCCGATGTCGATCTGATCTTTGTCTATCCGGAGGAGGGCGAAACCAACGGCGCGCGGGTGGTGAGCAACCATGAGTTCTTTAGCTACGTCGGCAAACAAATCATCGCCGCGATCGCCGATGTCACCGCCGATGGATTCGTATTCCGTGTCGATATGCGCTTGCGGCCGTATGGAGAAAGCGGCGCATTGACCATCAGCTTTCCGGCGCTGGAGGCGTATTTCATCACCCAGGGCCGCCCGTGGGAGCGCTATGCTTGGATCAAGGCACGGCCCGTTACGGGCGTTTGCCATGATGAATTGGCCGCACTGGTCAAACCGTTCGTGTTTCGGCGTTATTTGGATTTCGGTGCGGTGGCGCAGTTGCGCGAGCTGCATCGACAGATTCGCAGCGAGGTGACGCGACGCGACCGCGTCGACGATATCAAGCTCGGGCCGGGGGGCATTCGCGAAATCGAATTCCTGGTGCAAGTATTCCAGCTTATTCGCGGTGGCCGCGAACCGCGTTTGCAAGAGCGTTCGACCCTGGCCACACTCGCGCAACTGACCGAACTCAAGCTCTTGACCGATGAACATTGCACCGCCCTCAGCGCGAGCTATGTGTTCCTGCGTAACCTGGAGCACCGCCTGCAATATCTCGACGATGCGCAAACGCAAACGTTGCCGACGAATCCCGACGATCAAATGCGCGTCGCCCAATCCCTAGACCTAAGCAGCTATGACCAGGTATTGGCCGTGTTGCAGCAACATCGCGACTGCGTTACGCAGCAATTCGATGCCATCTTTGCGATCGATCCGGCGGACGATAACGGCCAGGCAGCCCTATTGTGGCGAGGGGTCTTCGGTGCAGCGGAATCCGCGGATATTCTGCAGCGCATGGGGTTCGGCGATGGCGCTCGAATTCAGGAGCGCCTTGCGGCAACGCGCCGTAGCAGCCGCTATCAACAGCTTCCCGAATTTAGCCGATCGCGTTTCGATGCCCTGGCGCCCGCGCTTCTCGAGATGTCCGGTACGCTGCCGAACGCGGATGAAACACTCATGCGAACCTTGGAATTGCTCGAAGCCGTTAGCCGCCGCGAAACCTATCTCGCGCTTCTGCTTGAAAACCGCAATGCGTTGAAGAAAGTATTGGAATTAGCCAGCGCTAGCGGATGGGCCCTGAAATACTTGGCGCAACATCCGATTCTGCTCGATGAATTGCTCGATCATCGCGAACTCGGCGTGGCGCCCGCTTGGCCGACGTTGGCAGGCGCGTTAAAACGGGAAATTCAGCAACAGGATGGCGATACGGAGAAACAGTGGGATTTGTTGCGGCATTTCAAACAGGCCCAGGTGTTCGGCTTAATAGCCCAAGATATCGCTGGACAATTGTTACTGGAAACGCTTTCCGATCACCTCAGCGATTTGGCTGATTGCCTCTTGGACATCGCGCTCGGCGCGGCGTGGCGTGGATTGAAAACCAAGCATCGCGATTTGCCGCAATTCAGTATTATCGCCTACGGTAAGTTGGGCGGTAAGGAGCTTGGTTACGGCTCGGATCTCGACATTATTTTTTTATATGACGACACCCATGGCGAGGCCGCGGAAAATTACGCCCGTCTGGGGCAGCGGCTGAATTCCTGGCTGACCACGTACACCGCGTCTGGCGTGTTGTACGAAACGGATTTGCGCTTGCGGCCCGACGGCGCCAGCGGATTGCTGGTCAGCAGTGTGCAGGCGTTCACCGAGTATCAAACAACCCAGGCCTGGTTGTGGGAACATCAAGCGCTTACCCGTGCCCGCTTCTGTGCCGGGGATAGGCGGATTGGCGCGGCCTTCGAAACGATTCGGTTCGATGTATTGCGGCGCGAACGCGATCTAAGGGCGCTACGACAAGAAGTCATTGCCATGCGCGACAAGATGCGGCAAGGGCACTCGATTCCGGCCGACGTATTCGATATCAAGCACGGCGAGGGCGGTCTGATCGATATCGAGTTTATCGTGCAATATCTTGTGCTGGGCTACGCCCATCGGCATGGGGAATTGACCGCCAACGTCGGCAATATCGCATTGCTCGCGCGTTGTGGGTCGCTGGGGATTATCGCGTCGGAACTGGCGACCCAAGTCGCCGACTCCTACAGAGAATTACGGCGGCTGCAACATCGCGCCTGGTTAGACGAGCAAACCGATGCGCGCGTGGCGCCTGAGCTTGTCGTTTCTTATGTCGGGCCGGTCAAGCAATTGTGGCAACATTTGTTGAGGAATCCTGCGTCGAACGCGGGCTTGGGCTTATAATGCTGGAAATTTATTCAAGCGAAAAACTATTCAATGAAAAACTTATTTCTGTTTACTTTCCTTATCGGATTTGCGGGTCATTCCGCGCTTGCTTACGACACCGGTTCGATGACTTGCGAGGACATCGGTCAGTATGCGGCGGGTGTGATGAGTAGTCGCGAAAAAGGCGAAACGAAGGACGCAGCCCTGGTAGCCGTGGCAAGCCAACAACAATGGCCCGGCGAAGTGGAGAAGAGCAATCTCGATGCTATTGTCAAAATGATCCATGGTCGCGTGGGCGATCAATTGGCGGACGCGAAGGCGGCCTACAGCGTAATCAAACGCGATTGCGACATTGGCCAGCGGCGGCGCAAATAGTCGCGGCAAATCAAACGGGGAAAGCAATGAGAGATAATCCGGTTAAAGCCAAACTTACGCGGGGTGAGCACGCATTCGGCTCGATGTTTTTCGAATTTTTCTCGCCAGGTGTACCGCAGATCGCGAAGAACGCCGGCGCGGAATTCATCCTGTTTGACATGGAACATGCGGGAACCGATATCGGTTTGATGAAACAAATGTTCGCCCTGTGCCGCGGGCTGGATTTGGCGCCGATGGTGCGGGTGCCGACCACGCAGTATCACTTCATCGCACGTATGCTCGACCTGGGCGCCATGGGGATTATGGTGCCGATGGTGGAGAGCAAAGAACAGGCGCAGATGATTGTCTCCTGCACCCGTTATCCGCCACTGGGTTATCGCGGCGCGGCGTTCGGCGTCGCGCAGGACGATTACCAAGGCGGCGACGTAAAGGAGAAAATTGCCGCAATCCACGAGCGGACTTTCGTCATCTGCCAGATCGAGACCGCCAAAGGATTGAAGAATGTCGACGCCATCGCCAAGGTCAAGGGCGTGGATTGCTTGTGGCTCGGTCACTTCGATCTGACTAATTTCATGGGCATTCCGGCTGAATTTACGCATCCGAAATACCTCGCGGCGGTGAAGAAAATTGTCGCCACCGCGCGCAAATACAAGCGTGCGGCGGGCTTCATGGCGGCGGACGAAAAATGGGCTCGCGAATATGTCGAGCATGGCTTCAATATTATCGCGACGGGCCTGGACAGCGGCTTGTTGCAGAACGCCATGGCGAAGCTGATCGGCGGCATGCGCGAGCAAGTCGCCGCGGGCAAGAAATCGGCGAAGAAAGGTAAGTGATCATGGCGAGCCAGAAATTTCGCGTTGGAATCACCCGTGACGCATTGCGCGACGACGGCAAGACAGTATTTGACGCGGCCGCGCTGCGGGTTCTTGACGATCCGTTGATCGAATGGGAGTTCATTCCCGAAAACGTCAAGGAATTGACCGCTGCGCACGCGGCGACCTACGATGCTTTATGCGTGCTGTCGCCTCGCACCACGGCCGCAACCTTGACCGGTCCGAATCGGCGTTTGAAAATTATCGCGCGCTTGGGGGTCGGTTACGACAACGTCGATGTGCCGGCTTGTACCGCCGCTGGGGTGATCTTGGCGATCACGCCCGATGGTGTGCGACGCCCGGTCGCGACCAGCATTCTGACTTTTATATTGGCGTTGTCGCATAAATTATTTTTGAAAGACCGCATCACCCGCGCCGGTCGTTGGAACGAAACCAAGTTTCACATGGGGGAAGGCTTGGTCGGCAAGACCGTCGGATCCATCGGCATGGGCAATATCGGTGGCGAATTGTTTCGCTTGCTCGCTCCACTAAATATGAATCTGATCGCTTGCGATCCGGCCAAGACGCAAGCCGACGCCGACATGCTCGGTGTAAAGTTAGTCGATATGGATACGCTGTTACGCGAAGCGGATTTCGTCTGTGTGAACTGCTTCTTGAGTGAGCAAACCCGTGGATTGATTGGTGAACGTGAATTAAGTCTGATGAAGCGCAGCGCGTATTTAATCAACACGGCGCGTGGCCCGATTGTCAACGAGGCCGCGCTCTACAAGGCGCTGACCGACAAGCGCATCGCCGGCGCGGGGTTGGATGTGTTTGAACAGGAACCGGCCGCCGCCGAGAATCCGCTGTTCAAACTCGACAACATTATCGTCGCGCCCCATTCCATTTGCTGGACCGACGAATGCTTTCGTGGCAACGCCGAAGGCGCGTTTCGCGCGGCGGTTGCCGTGGCCAAGGGTGAGGCGCCGAAGTATGTGGTTAACACCGCGGTGTTACAGCATCCGGACGTCACCGCCCGACTCAAAAGCTAGTCGCTCGTGATGCATATCCATCTTGATCCCGTCGGCGGCGTCGCGGGAGACATGTTCATTGCGGCGCTGCTGCATGCGTTTCCTCATTTGGAAGCACCGATGATTGCCGCGATTCGCGCCGCCGGATTGCCTAAAGACATCGGTATGCAGATTCAACCCTTCCAAGATTTTGCCCTCACCGGGCTACGCTTCTTGGTCAGTGAACCGCCACCTGCGGCGAACCAATCCGTCAGCCATGAGCATCGCGCCTTCGCCGACATATTGGCCGCCTTAACGTCAAGCGCGCTTGATCGCAACGTGCGCGACCGTGCGATCGACATGTATACACGGCTGGCGGAAGTGGAAGGGCAAATCCACGGCGTGGCGACACAGGACGTGAGTTTTCATGAGTTAGGTGGTTGGGATTCCATCGCCGATATGGCCGGCGCCGCATTTTTGATCGAGTCGTGCGGTGCGGCCTCGTGGTCCATCGGCTCGTTGCCAAAGGGCTCCGGAATGGTGAAGACCGCCCATGGCCCGTTGCCGGTGCCGAGCCCCGCTACCGCTCGGTTATTGGAAGGTTTTGCCTGGCACGACGATGGTCGTCCTGGGGAGCGTGTGACACCGACGGGCGCGGCGATCGTGCGCCACTTGAATTGCGGGGACACGTTGCCGCCCGGTGGCCAGCGCTTGAGCGCATCCGGCTACGGTTTCGGCTCGCGGCGCTTTATGGGCATGAGTAACACGTTGCGTGTGATGGTATTCGACGACCGGCAGATTTCCGGCTTGGCGCGGGAAGAGATCGCTGTAATCATGTTCGAATTGGATGATCAGACGGCGGAAGATATCGCCTTCGCGATTGGCCATTTGCGCGAAATGGAGGGTGTGATGGACGTGCTGCAAATGCCCGCTTATGGTAAGAAAGGTCGACTCATGACGCATCTTCAATTACTCTGCGCGCCGTCGGTGCTGGAGGCCGTGCTGGCGGCTTGTTTCAGTCAGACCGGCACCTTGGGCATTCGTTACCACATCGCGCAGCGCGCGATTTTGCCGCGCGAAGAGATTGCCGTCTCCGTCGATGATGTGGCGATGCGCGTTAAAGTGGCGCAACGACCCGGCCGCGACTTCACCGCGAAGCTGGAATCCGACGATCTGCAGAATTCACGCGCCGCGACGCGGGCGCAACGGGAACGCATACGTCACGACGCCCAACGCTTGGCGCTGGCTAAAAAGGCAACTGAAAAATGAACGAATTCACCTTGGACCACGAGCGCGAAGCGCGCCTCGGATTTGACGAAGCGATTTTCTGCGACGGCAAACACGTCGCACAGATCGAGGCGATCCTCGGCCAGGCGCCGCAGCACCGTGAGCGGTTCTTGCTGACGCGCTTGTCGCCGGAAAAATGGGCCTCGCTTGCGGCTGATGTTCGTCAGCACATCGACTACGATCCGATCTCGCAGACGGGAATTTTCGGTGCGTCCAAACCAATTGAGCGGCCCGCGCAAATCGCGCTATTGACCGCAGGGACATCGGACATTCCCGTTTCCCGCGAGGTGACCCGCACGCTGAATTATTATGGCATCGCCGCGACCGAGTTCAACGATATCGGCGTGGCCGGATTATGGCGGCTAACGGAAAAACTCGACGCCATCCGCCGCCATACGGTGACCATTGTCGTCGCCGGCATGGACGGCGCGCTGGTGAGCGTCATGGGTGGGTTGACGCGCGCTGTGGTCATTGCCGTGCCGACGTCGGTCGGCTATGGCGTCGCGCGCGGCGGCGAGACAGCGCTGCATGCGGCGTTGGTAAGCTGCGCGCCGGGCGTGCTGGTGGTCAATATTGACAACGGTTTCGGCGCCGCGTGTGCGGCGTTGCGAATCTTAAACAGCTATCCGAAATAACATCGCGCCACGAGCAGCGTGGTTATTGCCGCTTGGCGCAGCATGCTTGGAACGCCGCTTCGACGCTGGCCTGCAGATCATCTGTTTATTGGGTTAGCTTCGAGCGTTCAAGCCACCAGCTTTCGAATTCGTTGAGGGGTTTGGGCTTACTCAGGCAATAGCCTTGGGCCACGTCGCAGTTTAGATCCTTCAATACCATCATCGTTTCGTCGTCTTCGACACCTTCGGCCACCACGCGCAATTGTAAATTGTGCGCCAGATCGATAATGGTGCGAACGATTCGTTCGTCTTGACTGTCCTTGAGCATTTGCTTGACGAAAACTTGGTCGATCTTGAGCTCATTCAGCGGCAGCCGTTTCAAGTACGCGAGGGATGAATAGCCGGTGCCGAAATCGTCGATGGAAATTTCGACGCCGACTTGCTTCAGCCGCGTCAGAACCGCGTGGACTTTGTCCACTTCGCTAATCATTGATCCTTCGGTAATCTCCAACACCAGTTTGTTGGCAGGGACACCCCAAGTGCGTAGCGCCTGATCGGTAAACTCCACAAACTCCGGCGACACCAGATCTTGCGCCGCCAGGTTTACGCTCAGGGTAATATCGATACCGCTCGTGCGCATTTCCGCGCTGTGGCGCAAAGCGGTGTTCATAATCCATTGCGTCAGCTCGGTCATCATGCCGCAGCGTTCGGCAACCTCGACGACGACGTTGGGTGGCACGAACTCGCCACGCACGTTGCGCCAGCGCAGCAATGCTTCGGCGCCATGCACGATGCCGGATTTCAGCGTAAGTTGCGGCTGGTAATAAAGCATCAATTCATTCTCGCGCAGCGCCAGGCGCAGTTCCGATTCCATGGTGCGTTGCTGGCGCTCATTTTGATCCAACTGCGCGCGGTAAATGATATAGGGGTCGGGGGAACTTCTTGCCGCGCCGCATGCGGTTTCCGCGAGACGCATCAGGGTATGGCTTTGGCTGCCATGCTCGGGGAACAGCGCAATGCCAAGCGACGCTTGCACGGCAATTTCCGTGGTTTTCAGTTGAATAGGCAGGTGCAACGTACCGAGCAATTTATTTGCCGCAAGCATTACCTGGCCTTCGCTGCGCAAATTCGGCAGCACGATGCCTATTTCTTGTCGACCGAGGCGGGCCATGAAGTCCGCCGCTCGCAACACGGGTTTGAGTCGCCCTGCCACTTCGACCATGTATTCGTCGACTGTCGGATAGCCCGGATAACCGAGCAGCCGATGGGAGGGAGTGGTTTCCAAAAGCAGCAACGCGAGGATCTCCTTGCTTCCGGGGACACTTTCGGCGATACGCTGGTCGAGGATTTCAAGAAACAATTCCGGCCCAGGCAACTGCGTGCCCGCATCGTAGAAAAGTTGCTGTCGATATTGCTCCTGCTCGCCGTGGAGCATTGCGGCAGTGCTCAATCCCAATTCCAGGATGACGAATTTTCGTACTGCGCCATAGGTCTCGGTTCGCCGCTCGAATTGGATGCGCGCAAGCTCCGCGACGACGATGCGCAGGTAGTGTTCGTAAGCGATGGCGGGCCACTCCGGCGGCATGCCGAAATACTGTAGATCGAGCCAAATCTGTAACCGATTGCAGACCGCTTCAAACGTGACTTGCGCACCCGCGAGCGAACGAAACTGCGCCTTGAGCGTGGGCCCAATCAGGGCGCGGCGCGCAGGACTCTCGATCAATCGCCTCAGTTCGACGTCGATAAAATCCTCGAGCGGCTGCCAAGCCTCAACCGGCGCGGCGCCTAGGGCGTGATCGAGGCGCGCCAGTTCGGCGAAATCAGCCGCGTCAATACCTACACGATCAATGCTTTGGCGCACCCGATCTTCGGTTAATTTTTCATGCAGCGATGCCATTTATAACGTCATCCGTTGTTATCAATTTTCAGGTGCTAACTTCAATACGGTTCACTTAGCTAATTTAATCCGTTCTGGCTGAGCCGTGAGCTTGTCGAACGGTCGAAGCCTCGCCGCATGGCTAGGCCCTTCGACAAGGGCGAACGGGCGTTAAGTTAACAGTGGTGGTGCTATCTTAGATTCCATCCGCAAAGTCGGCGGCGATTAGCTGCTTTCCTTTTGTTCCAGCAGCGTAGTGGACTCGGTTGGTACGCCCTCCAGCTCGACGCGTTCTATTTGCAAAAAACGATCGGAAATCTTGCGGCTACTAACGTGGATCTCGGTCACATCTTGATTGGCCTGGCGGATGTGGTCGGCGAGTTTTTTCATGCGATCATCGAAGCGGAGAAAATCTTTGCCGAGTTTACCCAACTCATCTTTAATGATATGAATTTGTTGCCGGGTTTCAACATCCTTCATCACGGCGCGCGCGGTATTGAGCACCGCCATCAACGTGGTAGGCGACACGATCCACACGCGCCGTTGCATCGCATAGTCCACGACTTCCGGGTGATAGGCGTGGATCTCGGCGAATACCGCTTCCGCTGGCACGAACATCACCGCGCCATCGGATGTCTCGCCGGGAAGAATATACTTCGATCCGATGGCATCGACGTGATTTTTGATGTCATTTTTGAATTGCCGTTCGACGATAGTCCGTTCCGCGGGCGTGATGCCGGTCGTGAACATGCGGTGGTAATTTTCTAGCGGAAATTTGGCGTCGACGGCTACGGTCCCGGTCGGCGCCGGTAAGAAAATCGCGCAATCTACGCGCAACCCATTCGACAAAGTATGTTGTATTGCGTAGGTTTGGTTCGGCAAAATGTTGCTAACCAACGCCTCAAGTTGTACCTCCCCGAATGCGCCACGGGAACGTTTATCGCCGAGCAACTCCTGCAAACTGACGACATTGGTGGTCAGGCCGTCTATTTTTTTCTGCGCTTCGTCGATCGTTGCGAGCCGCACCATGACGTTGGTAAACGTCTCGTTGGTTTTCTTGAATCCTTCCTCCAAGCGCTCGTGAACTTTGCCGCTGATTTGATCGAGGCGCTCATCGACCTTGCCGCTCAGCGCCTCAACCCTTGCCGATAGCTGTTGGGTCACGGCAGCCAGTGTGGTCTGCAACATCTCTTGGCCGGCGCGCGCTTGTTCGGCCAATTTTTGCAGCGTTTGTCCGAGCATCTCGGTGCGCAACAGGTCTTGCTTTTGCTGCAGAACGTTACTCAATTGAGCGAGCTGTCGCACCAACTCTTCACGATTGGCGGCAAGCGATTCCGACTGCGCCAGTTTTAAGCTATGGGTTGCCTCACGCGCCGCATCTAATTCTTGCCGGACGGTGGATCGTAGGCGCTCGGTGTTTTCGGTTTGACTACCCAGCAGGCGATCGCTTTGCTTGCTGAGGCCATCGTGAAGGTGGGACAACATGGCGCGGTGGTGGGTTTCGACTTGTTCGTCGAGGCGTTGCGGCAACTCGCGGCGCAGGCGCACCTGCGCGATCGCGCCCAAGATAATGGCGACGATAATGATCAGCAGCAACGCTAATAGAATGTATGCGAGTATCGGCAAATCTAGCATGTGGCTAGTATATCGTAGCCGAGTATTTTCGCGCAGGACGGTTGTGTTAGCATCCAGATTACTACGTATCCAATACGCATTTGAATCAGCTCGCATTAAAAATCGATGTCGATACCCTTCGCGGTACATTGGAGGGCGTACCTCGCTTACTGGAATTGCTGCGCAAGCACCGCGCTAACGCGACCTTCTTTTTCAGCCTTGGCCCCGATCACACCGGGCGCGCCATCAAACGGGTATTTCGTCCCGGGTTTCTCAACAAAGTCGCACGCACCTCGGTGGTCGATCACTATGGTTTGAAGACCTTGTGCTACGGCACCTTGTTGCCCGGCCCCCATATCGGCAAACGCTGCGGCGGGATCATGAGGCAAGTTCGAGATGCCGGTTTTGAAGTTGGAATCCATACTTATGATCACATTAAATGGCAAGACAACGTGGTCAATCGTGATGCGGTCTGGACGGCGCGTGAGATGGAGCGTGCGGCGACTGAATTTCGTGCGGTGTTCGGCGCCGACGCCAAGACCCATGGCGCGGCCGGCTGGCAGATGAATATCCACGCGTTGCGCCTGACGCAGCGCATGGGCTTCGACTATTGCTCCGACGGCCGTGGCCAAACGCCGTTTCTTCCTGTCTATCGCGGTGAATTAATCGATTGTCCGCAGCTTCCCACAACCCTGCCAACGCTGGACGAATTGATCGGTCTGAACGGCGTGAGCGAAGCGAATGTCGCTGCCACGCTGTTGGCGCTGACGGATCGATTCAGCGCAACGGGGCACGTCTATACCTTACACGCCGAACTCGAGGGCATGAAGCTCGCGCCAGTGTTCGATCGATTATTGGCCGGGTGGTCACATCAGGGATACCGATTGGTATCTATCGCGGATCTGAATCACTCGATCGACAGAAAATCGTTGCCGCGCTCCGAGGTATTGCAAGGCGCGGTATCTGGGCGCAGTGGTACGCTGCTCCTGCAAGGTGGCGCGTTCCTCGCGGCCCGCCACTAATCGCGGCACAGGGCAAGAATCTCGTATGATTACGACACACGGACCCTAGTTCATTCTTCAATAGAGGATATTCATGCTCGACCAACCCGCTCCCGATTTTGAAATTCCCGCTACCGGCGGTCAGGGCTTTCGCCTTTCCGCGATGCAAGGTAGCCCACTGGTGTTGTACTTTTATCCAAAAGACAACACGCCCGGCTGCACCGACGAAGGAATCCAGTTCCGCGATTTGCATGGCGAATTCGTGAAGCGACACTGCAGCGTGTTCGGCATTTCGCGCGATACGCTAAAGTCCCACGAAAGCTTCAAGGAAAAGATGAGTTTTCCATTCGAGTTGTTGTCGGACACGGAAGAAATTGCCTGCAAGGCCTTCAACGTCATGAAAATGAAAAACATGTATGGAAAACAAGTAAGAGGTATTGAACGCAGCACGTTTGTCATCAACCAGCATGGCGTGTTGCGCAAAGAATGGCGCGGTGTAAAGATCCCCGGCCATGCCCAAGAAGTGTTGACCTTCGTAACCAGCCTCTAAGCCCCTTAAAACATGCCACGTACTGCCACCGTTAAAAACAAACTCTTCGTACTTGATACCAACGTGCTGATGCACGATCCAACGAGCTTATTTCATTTCCAGGAACACGATGTCTATTTGCCCATGGTCACCCTGGAAGAGCTGGATAACCATAAGAAAGGGATGTCCGAAGTAGCGCGCAATGCGCGCCAAGCCAGTCGCTTCCTTGATGAGTTGGTGAGCCGCGTGCCGGCTGGCGCCATGGCCCAGGGTATTGCGTTGAAGGGCCAGCTCAACGGCGCCGGCGGAAAATTGTTTCTGCAGACAGACGGGTTCGATGATCCGGTGCCCTCCAGCCTCGCGGGCAATAAGGCCGACAATCAGATCCTCGGTGTTGTGGTGCATCTGCAAAAACTGCAACCAAAACGCCAAGTCATCCTCGTCACCAAAGACATCAACATGCGCATCAAGGCCCATGCCTTGGGTGTGCCGGCCGAGGACTATTTCACCGATAAGGCGCTCGAAGACACCGATCTTTTATACAGCGGCATGGTTGAGCTCGGTGCGGATTTTTGGGACAAGCACAGCAAGGACATGGAGTCGTGGCAAGAGGGTGGGCGCACCTACTACCGCATCAAAGGGCCGCTGTGTTCCAGCTTAATAGTGAACGAATTTGTTTTTCAAATGGGCGACAAGCCTTTTCAGGCCTCGGTCAAAGAGCAGACCGGCAAGACGGTCTTGCTGGAAACCCTGCGCGACTACGGCCACCATAAACACAATGTGTGGGGCATCACCGCGCGCAATAAAGAGCAAAATTTTGCGTTTAATCTCTTGATGAATCCCGATTTGGATTTCGTGACATTGCTGGGCCAAGCCGGAACCGGCAAAACACTCCTCGCCTTGGCGGGTGGGCTGACACAAACCCTTGATCAGAAACTGTACTCGGAAATCATCATGACGCGCGCCACGGTGCCACTCGGCGACGACATCGGATTTTTACCGGGCACCGAAGAAGAAAAGATGACGCCGTGGATGGGCGCGTTGGAAGATAACCTCGACGTGTTGAACAAGACCGATGACGAAGGCGGCGACTGGGGCAGGGCAGCGACGCGGGATCTGATTCGTTCGCGTATTAAAATAAAATCGCTCAATTTCATGCGCGGCCGAACGTTTCTCAACAAATATCTCATCATCGACGAAGCGCAAAACCTCACGCCGAAACAGATGAAGGCACTCGTCACGCGCGCCGGGCCGGGCACCAAAGTCGTCTGCCTCGGCAACATCGCGCAGATCGATACGCCTTATCTCACCGAGGGAAGTTCGGGCCTAACCTACGTAGTCGATCGCTTCAAAGGCTGGAAGCACAGCGGTCACGTCACGTTACAGCGCGGCGAACGTTCCCGCCTTGCTGATTATGCCGGGGAAGTGTTGTAACCCAATTCAACAGCGCGATAGTTGGCCCGGAATCGGCAAAATGGATGCCATCCTGCAACTAGTCACAGGTCGTTTTTTAGCTTTGATAATGAGCATCTTAATCAATTCACTAAAGAAATTATTCAATCCCCCGAGAGGCTTGTGGATATTGGGTTTTCCGGCCTTACCTCGCCATGATGCAAGCTGATTGCGGCGCCGGCTCGGCTCGATTTGCGCGCGTCGGAGGCAAGTCTTGCAAAACGACATTCCATTCTACTAAAACGGACGCCCGCATCGGATCATTCATTGAACTCTGCTCCCTCAAACGCTCGCACCGCCCGGCTCACCGTCGAATAATGTACACCAAAATGCTCGGCAATCTTGAGCATGGTGTGCCGACCTGACACAAGTACGCACGCGCCATCGCTTCATCCCTTGGATAGCGTTTCTCGAAGTGTTCCAGCGGCTGACTGATCGCGCGACGCTGGGCGCGGGGAATTTCGCCGAGCCCGGATTTCTTGTCTATCTGCTTTTGCATCTTTTGCACGAAGGCGTCCGAGCCTAAATAAATCTGCCCGCGCAATTGGGCCCTCACGCTGGGCAACCGCGCCCTCTCATGGACGAAAGCGACGTACTTGTCGACGGCGCGGCTGCGCCACTGGCCAAACTGCACCAGTATCCAGTCGGTCTGCAACCATGGCGGTGATTCGGCTTGCCCACAGGTCGCCAGGTAGCCGCTCCATGGCCAGGCGTCGAGGCGCTTCACCATTTTTGCGCGCAGTGGATTGAGGACGACGTAGCGCGCCAATTCGAGTAAGTAGCTGTCACGCTCAACCAGAATCGCTTTATAACGCCCTTGGAAGACATGTCCGACCCGCCCGTGAACGCGGTTGAAGCGCAGCGTACACACGTCGTTGAGCTGGCGCATGCCGCGAGCGAGGTTGGCTTCGGGTGTTTCCATCAAGAGATGATAGTGATTAGACATTTGACACCAGGCGTGACAGACCCAGTTGACGCGTTGGCAGACCTCGCCGAGGACTTCAAGCCAGCCGATTCGATCGGCGTCGGACAAATAGATACTTTCGCGCCCATCGCCACGCGAGATGACGTGGTAGATACCGCCGGCGAATTCGAGTCTTAAGGGACGAGCCTTGGGTCGAGCATACCAAAGCGAATGTGGTTTTGCAAGACGTGACCCAATACTGTTCGGTTAGCCGTTCGGGCTGACTTTGTCGAAGCCCATTCACCCTTCGACAGGCTCACGGCGAACGAGCTTAAGCGAACAGCATTGAGACGTGACCCCGATGTTCGCAAGGTGAATTTGCTCTTCCAAGGATGTCGAGGTCAGCCATAGGGTTAATCTAACGAGCTGAACAACGCCAAGCCTTTTCTGTATAGATCACGGGATGGAATCGGCGGAATTCACAAACAATGCGTTGTCGGAGCGGCAAGTACGAACGGTGGCGCGTAGCCAGGAAGCTCGCTATCAAGACCAGATGGCGCGCCACCCTGATCTTGGCGACCTGCCAAAGAGAGGTGAAACGCGAGGGTGTATCGCGACTGACTGCAGTCGCCAAGATCATGCTCAATGCCGAACAGATGCGCTCACTGCCGCAGTGCTTCACACGCATTGCCGATCCCAGCCGCTCGCAAGGGCGCGGCCATCGCCTGCCGGTGGGGCTGGGCATCGCAGCAGGCGCGAGGTTGCGCGGCATGCGCGGTTACAAGGCCATCTCCGGCTGGGCCGAGGGGACCAAGCTCCCTCTCCCACTTGTGGAAGGGTTGGGGTGAGGGGGTTTTGGTGTGAGACCTCACGCCCCACCCGGTCATGGCCCGTGTGCAGTATCGGCAGCGCCGACACAGGTAGCTCGCAATCACCAAATGTTCCGCGGCCGCTCAATAAAAACGCAGCACTGTCCTTCAGCCGAGCGTAGACCAGCCCGGCGAGTCGCGATCCAATATTCGCTTGAGGGCTTCGAAATGCAGCGTCGATTGTTGCCGCTCGCCGCCGATTTGATCGGCCACGCCTTGGCGTAATTGTTCCGGGATCATCTTAAGTTTCTGCCCGGTGCTTTGCGCCAACACTTGCACCATGCAACTGCGCTCAAGGTAATACAGATCGTCGAAGGCATACGCCACGGATTCACCGCAAACGACGATACCGTGATGCTCCAAAAATAAAACATCGGCGGCGCCTAAAGCCTTACACATCCGATCGCCTTCCTCGCGCGCCAACGCCACGCCGCCGTAGCCACCGTGGTCGTACGAGACACGGCCGTAGAAGCGCAGCGCATTCTGATTTGCCCAGATCAGTTCGCCGTTTTCCAGCAACGTTAACGCCGTGGTGTAGGGCATATGGGTGTGCAACACGCAGGCTTTGCGACTGCCGCGATGAATGCCGCCGTGAATAAAAAACGCCGTGGGCTCTACTTGGTGTTTACTCGCAACGACTTCGCCTTTGCCGTCCAGAATGACCAGATCGGCCGGGGTAATTTCCGACCAATGCAGTCCCTGCGGATTAATCAGGAAATGATCGGCATGGCCCGGCAGGGTCAGGCTAAAGTGATTGCAAACACCTTCGTTGAGGCCGAGGCGCGCGGCCCAGCGCAGCGCGGCGGTGAGATCGATACGGGCTTGAATGATGGCAGCGTCGTTGAACATGGGGCACCTGGTGAGCGGAGGAAATGTTACTGATTATGCGCAACCAACACTAATCAAGCAAGTGTTATAGCGTTTTGGCATTGCCTGAAGAGCCGCGTGGATACTGGCTCGCAGGCCATGCATTGCCAGTCGGCAAGCGGGGTGCGCCTGCTGGCGATGGTGCTTCTCCCTTTGACCTTAATTCGCTGACATGCTTAAAACAGTGCCCAGTTCATGGTTCGCGTGCCGTATCGGCCGCGCCGACACCGGCAGCGGGCAATGAACGGCATTAATTCGCGGTTTCGAACGCTTTTTCGATCAGATCCGGATCATCGAAATGCCGCATGCCGACGAAGGCCGTGGCGTGGTGTCCCCACTGGCGCATGGCGCCGGCACTGGCGATGCCCATCGGCCAAAACAACAGGCGCTCGCCGCGCTCGGTGCCGGCGATCAAGCCATCGGGACGAAATAGGCTGCGTCGTGTGCCATCGGTTTGTGGCATCGAGCGCAGTTGATCGTAGTCGGCAAGTTCATAAGGCGCGGCGGAACGGGTCATGTCGAGCGCGCTGTCGGTTACTCGCACCAGGTAGTGCGTTGCGCTCTCCAGCCAGAGCGTTGGACGTTCGCCGGGGCCCAAGCGCGGCGCGGCTTGTGGCACGTAAGCAGGCTCTTGCAGCGAAGGATGGCGCGGCTTGGCGCGCAGTTTTTCGGTCGGATAAAAAACATGATAACAACCGCAGGGATGGATGGCGTCGTACAGCAGCGGCGCGCCATCCGGCGCCAGCGTGACGCGCCAAATCAAGCCGTCGAGCGCGCCGCTGAGCATGTCGAACGTGCCTTTCTTCGGACGCTCGCTGAACCAAATCACATAGTTGAGCTGCAGCAAAGTTTGTCCGTCGAATTTCGTGTGGGATACGATCGTGTAGACGGTTGCTGATGTTGCATCGATGGAGGGTCGGCCGTCGTCATCCCAGCGCAGCGCGCCGGGCCGATCGAAATCAGCGCGGGTATCGATGGCGAAGTTAGGTGCGAAGTGGGCGAATAGTTGCGCGAGCGGCTCACTGCTCGGCAGCGGAATGCGCAATGGATTATCGCTGGCTTGCTGCAAAATCGCCGCAACGTCGAGGGCGGCCGAGGGTCGCGGCGCATGAACCACAACGTCGGCGTCGCCAACGACTTCGCTTAAATTCTTGCCATAGGTCTGCGTCATCTCGGCTTGGAATTTGCGAATTCCACTTGCAAACGGAATAGCCGTTAACGGATAAAATCCCAGCAGCCGTTTGAACAGACTGTAACTATCGGGCGCTCGAATCGCACGTTTAATCGCGTCCGGGTTTGAGCGATCCCGGGCGAGCAGCGCTTTGGCGCAGTTGTCGAGCGTTGTGGAAACATAAGGTTGGCTGGGGAATATGTCGCGCTGCATTCGCTCCAGATCGGCGCGCGCGAGGGGCGGCAAGTTGCGCAGTTCCAGTTGCCGCGCGCGTTGCTCGCGCGCCACGAGTTGTTG
>JBKJHT010000149.1:0-7916 GCA_046598945.1 Burkholderiales bacterium
TCAGTTCATGCAATCTATCGTAGACTTACCAAAGGACGAAGATATTAATCTAGAAACCGTTCAAACGACTTGAGAAATCAAGTCATCATCCGTCCGTTGATTCGGGGTAAATCCAAACATCGCCGAATGAACCGAAGTCAATATCGCCAATCCAGTCGCCACCCTTGCCCGTCAGAATGACTACTTTGTTGTCACGATCGCGACCTACATCGTAAAAGGCATCGACGAATTGTTCGTGATCGCGGGCGCTGAATTTGAGCGGCCCGCCCTTGGTGTTCATTTCTAGCAGCAGCACCCCGTTTGCGTCACGGGTCATGCGCATGCTTTCGTATTTGCTGAAATAATCGGGATCTGCGGCCAAGCCAGCACTGGCGACAGTCGCGACTAACATGGCGGCAAGCAGTGATTGCGTCGTAGAAAACGCACGACGCAACAGGTTGGACTGATATTTCATGTGTGACTCCTAGTGAAAAAAGGGTTGAGAATAGAATCAAATAGTGGCGTCATTGCGCGGTGTATCCGCCATCAACCGCGACGCTTTGGCCCGTGAGGTAGCGAGCCTTGTCGCTGGCGAGGAAGGCAACGGTTTGAGCGATCTCTTCTGGTGTCGCCGCGCGCTTAGCGGGCATCATTGAAAGGAAACCGGCTTTGGCTTCCTCGTTGCCACCGACAAAGCGGTCGAGCATCGCGGTGGCGACGGGGCCCGGTGCGACTGCGTTGACACGTACGCCGGACGCGGCACCTTCGAGCGCAGCGCTCTTAGTCAGGCCTTCGACGGCGTGCTTGCTTGCGACATAGACCGATGCACCGGCCACACCGACCTGGCCCGCGATCGAGGACAAATTGACGATCGAACCTGTACCTTGCTTAAGCATCACGCGCATTTCGTGCTTAAGTAACAGCAGCGTTCCGAGAACGTTGGTATCGAAGGTAGCGGCGTAGTTCTCGGACGATTGTTCGGTGATCGGGCCGAGCTGACCTTCAGTACCGGCATTGTTGATCGCTACATCGAGTCGGCCGAAGCGTTCGACGGTCTGCTCGACGAGGTTACGCACTTCGCTTTCGTGCCGCACATCGGCACGCAAATACTCGGCGCGCACGCCTAGTCCGCGCAGCTCCGCGACTAACGCTTGGCCAAGCTCGTCACGCCGACCAGAGATCATGACGCTAGCGCCCTCATTGGCAAATGCAATTGCGGTTGCGCGGCCGATGCCGGTGAGCGCGCCGGTAATTAAGACGATGGGAGGATTGGTTTTCATAAAAGGTTCCTAATGAATTGATTAAGTGACGTAACGGATCGAACTATGATTGATTCTGACTGTTCTCACTAGACTAGATTTTGGACTATCATATAGTCCATACAGGAATGAATAGGGCATAGCTATGGACCGCCTAGCTGCGATGCAGATTTTCGTACGCGTAGTCGAAATGGGCAGTTTCTCCGCTGTTGCGCGTGAGATCCAGGCGACACAAAGTGCTATCAGTAAGCAAATTGCGGCGCTCGAAAGGGCTCTGGGAGCGCGCCTGCTTAGCCGCACCACGCGCG
Organism: Burkholderiales bacterium; assembly: GCA_046598945.1. GTDB lineage: Bacteria > Pseudomonadota > Gammaproteobacteria > Burkholderiales > JALYOK01 > JALYOK01. The sequence goes on from JBKJHT010000149.1 coordinate 1,547, forward strand.
CGCTGGCGCTCACCGAAGAGGGCGCGCGTTACTTTGAACAGGCACAACGCCTGGTGGGCGAAATTGCCGAAGCGGAAGGCGCCTTGAAACGCGGCGCACAGCAGCTTACGGGTTGGCTGCGTGTGGCCGCTTCGGTGGGCTTCGGTCGATTGAAGGTGTTACCTATCGTACAAAGCTTTCTGGTCGCAAACCCGACTGTGAAGATCGACCTCAAGCTCAACGACGGTTTTATTGACTTGGTCGAACAAGGCATCGACGTCGCAGTGCGCATCGGAGAAATGGCCGACAGCAGTCACGTTGCGCGCCGCGTGGGCGCGACGCGACGCGTGCTAGTCGCCAACCGAAAATATCTTCGCTCCCTGCCCAAAGGCTTGAAAGTACCGCGCGCGCCAGAAGATCTGAGCCAGCACAACTGCATCGTGTACACGGATTTGGCTATGCAGAATGCCTGGAGTTTCACCGCTGGACCAGGCGCGGGCGCGCCCTTTGGCACCACGCAAATCGTGCGCGTAACCGGTAACCTCCAGACCAACAGCAGCGAAATAGTGCGCGCTAGCGTGCTCGCTGGTATGGGCATTGGCTACTCGCCGACCTGGCTGTTTGATGAGGAATTAGCCAGCGGCGAACTGCAAGTGCTGCTGCCTGATTGGCCGGCGCCGGACGCACCAATTCACCTCATCAGTCCACCGCAACGCAGGCACTCGGCCAAGGTCAGAGCTTTTGGTGAGCATCTGGCAATTGAGTTGGCGAAGTCGGGCCGCGCATTTTCGAGTCAACCTAACTAAAGTTACCATGCTCCGGTCGTCACGGTATCGCCGACAGAGATTAGCTACGAGGATCGGTCGCTCTACGAAGGCAAGGCACTATTGAGGCCGGTGAGCGCTTTTCGTCGATCGACTACGGAGAGACAGATAACTGTACGCCACTGACCTCACTGGAATTGCAAGTTCACCGCCAACAAATAAATCCCCGTCAGCTGGATAAATTGGACTGCCTGAAAGCAGTCGGTCGCGATCGGCGGGGTTGGGTCGTTTCACCGCGAACCATTTAGTTATATAGACTTTAGTTCAAGCTCTTTGCCGCCCTTGCCATGCAGAAAAACAAACATCGCCTTGCCTTGGTCATGCCAATATTCGCTGGCCGATTGAAAAATCTCAACCACCGTTTCGAGTTGGCTTTCATGATGATCGGCGAACGGGTCGAAGTGATCGAATAAGATGACATAGCCGTTTACCTCTTTTTCCTCTTCTATCCAAGACAGATCTGTCAAGCAATCTTCCAGCGCGTCCCAATTATTACCGAAGTGCTCGGGAAAATGCATTGCCATGGCGGCATGGTTTAGGAACTGTTCCTTCTTCTCGATTTTTTGTCCTTCGAGATGAAAAAATAAAAATCCATTGGCCTTGGCCTGCCTCTCCAGTTCCTTGACCGTCGGCATGGTTTTTAGCAGGTAAACCCCAGGCCGGGTTTGATCTTCCAATAACGCGCTGAAGGATTTCATAGTTGCGGTTACTCCAAAATGCGTTGAAACGTACTGTAGTGATCGCTGGTGTAATAAAACTCGCCCACTTCACCGGCGACGATGCGACGTGCGCCACGGTTACTGGTCCCCGGCGTTTTGACGGTGTACTCCTTGTAGTATCCGCGCGCTTTGCCCGGTAGGTTGCGTTCGCGATTGCCGAAAATCGAGCCGTCCTTGCGGTAGGGAAATGGCCCACCTTTTTTGATGAGTTGCAGCGTTGCCTGGCCTTCGGTTGGCAGATCGGCGGCGGCGATGGTTGGGAATGAAGATTTCGCGGATTCGCCTGTGGAATCCCGCGCACCGGCGAAGTTTCCGGCGACCACCAACGCCACTGTGATCAAACAGCACAGCAACGCACCGGAATATTTGTTCACTACCTTCATCGGGATACCTTATGTGGACAACCGGTCTTGATACAATCGGCGTAGAGATGCAAGGAGTGATCGTGAATCACAAACCCGCGATCCTTGGCGATTTTCTTTTGCCGCTTTTCGATTTCATCATCGAAAAATTCCTCGACGCGGCCACATTGTAAGCACACTAAATGATCGTGATGGCCGCCTTGATTCAATTCGTACACGGCCTTGCCGCTTTCAAAATGGTGGCGCACCAACAGCCCCGCTTGCTCGAACTGCGTCAATACGCGATAGATGGTGGCCAACCCGATATCGATTCCCTCTTTCATCAGCAGGCGATAGACATCTTCGGCCGTGAGGTGTCGCACTTCGGTATTCTCGAACAGGTCGAGGATTCGCAGACGCGGCAACGTCGCCTTCAGTCCCATGTCCTTCAAATCTTTGGCCTCGCTCATGATCATCGCTTCCGAGAGTTTTCACCATTATAATGCGCTATCCATGATCTTTACTCGCGAATGTGCGGGGACCTTATGTCGACTCGTTTCCTACCCCGTGTTGCAGCGCTTAGCTGGTTTGTTTTGATTGCCGCATGCAACGCGCTCACGCCTTACAAACTGCCGATTCAGCAAGGCAATATAGTGAGCGCCGAAGCGGTGGCCAAGCTCAAATCCGGCATGTCGAAAAACCAGGCCGCGCAGGCCCTCGGCACGCCGTTGCTCAACGATTTGTTTCACGCCAATCGCTGGGACTACGTTCACTATCTCAGCAAGCGCGGCAACATGTCGGAAAAGAATCACATTGCCCTCATCTTCGAAGATGAAAAACTCGCACGCGTAGTGGGTGAGGGTATTCCGACGCTCGAGCCCATGGCGGCGCCGGAGCTGCCTGCCGTAGCGCCCGCCGAACCTGAAGTCAAAGAACCCAGCGAAACGAAGTGATGCCGCTCAATGTTTGCATCGCCGGCAGCGGCGGCCGCATGGGGCGCACGCTCATCGAACTGCTGCAACAAGCGGGCGACTTGAAATTATCCGCTGCGCTGGAAATCGCCGGCAGCCCCGCGCTTGGCCGCGATGCCGGCGAAGCAATGGGCCTTGCGACTGGCGTGGCAATTAGCCACAACCTTTCGTCTGCCCTGAAAGCAAACGACGTATTGATCGACTTCACCCGACCCGAAGGCACACTGGAATATCTGAAAGTGTGCCGTTTGAACAAAACAAAAATGGTCATCGGCACCACGGGTTTTTCGGCCGAGCAAAAGCAATTGATTGCAGAGGCCAGCCGCGACACCGCCATCGTATTCGCGCCCAACATGAGCGTCGGCGTGAATGTGTGTTTGAAGTTATTGGACATGGCCGCACGCGTGTTGGCGGAAGGGTACGATATCGAAATCGTCGAAGCCCATCATCGCCACAAAGTCGATGCGCCATCGGGCACGGCGCTGCGCATGGGTGAAGTCGTGGCGCGAGCACTCGGGCGCAATTTGAAAGACTGCGCCATTTACGGCCGTGAAGGCGTCACAGGTCAGCGCGATCCCTCGACGATCGGCTTTGCCACGATGCGCGGCGGCGATATCGTCGGCGATCACACCGTCATGTTCGCCGGCATAGGCGAGCGCATCGAAATTTCGCACAAAGCATCCAGCCGCGCGACGTTTGCTCAGGGCGCATTGCGTGCGGCGCGGTTTCTCGCGGGCAAATCCAGCGGCCTTTACGATATGCAAGACGTATTGGGCTTTCGTTGACAAAACCTGGGCCGCCAAGCGATAATTTACGACTTTGAAAACGCGGCCAATTAGCTCAGTCGGTTAGAGCGACGGAATCATAATCCGCAGGTCCGGGGTTCGAATCCCTGATTGGCCACCACCTTTTCCCATCACAGATAATAGATACGCACACCCGTTGATCTACCCTCGACTCCGTTTCGGCGTGCCTGACTTTGTCTTGTATCTGTTACTCAGCTTGGCCTCGATGAGCCATGCGCAGGCGCGCGATTTTCCGCCGTTGTCGAAGCCGGGCACCTTGCGCGGATTCGAGCGGCCGCTGGTCAAGATCGGTTCAAAGACCTATCGGTTGGCGCCCGCCGCGCGTATTTTCGATCAAGAGAATCGTTTGATTCAACCAGCAGTATTGGATAGTGGGCTTAAAATCATTTACAAGCTCGAAGCGCAGACTGGTTATGTTCACGCGATTTGGTTGCTGGCGCCCGGCGAAGCCGTGACGATTCAGCAATAGCCCATGGCGAAAAAACTTTACATCAAAACCTTCGGTTGCCAGATGAACGCGTATGACTCGGACAAGATGGCCGACGTGCTGCACGCAGCCGAAGGTTTGGAGAAAACCAACTCGCCCGAAGACGCCGATGTGATCTTGTTTAACACTTGTTCCGTGCGCGAGAAGGCGCAGGAAAAAGTCTTCAGCGATTTAGGCGCCGTCCGGCATTTGAAGCAGCTCAATCCGAATCTGTTGATCGGCGTCGGCGGTTGCGTGGCGAGTCAAGAAGGCGCGGCGATTGTGAGCCGGGCGCCCTATGTTGATTTTGTTTTCGGTCCGCAGACACTGCATCGAATACCTGAGTTGATTGCCAAGCGCCGCCAATCCGGCAAAGCCCAGGTCGATATTTCTTTCCCCGAAATCGAAAAATTCGATCATCTGCCGCCGGCGCGAGCCGAAGGGCCGACGGCATTTGTTTCAATCATGGAAGGCTGCAGCAAATATTGCAGCTTTTGCGTCGTACCGTACACGCGCGGCGAAGAAGTTTCCCGGGGCTTCGAAGATGTATTGACCGAAGTTGCAGACCTCGCCGATCGCGGCGTCAAAGAAGTCACCTTGCTCGGCCAGAATGTGAATGCGTTTCGCGGCAAAATGGAAAATGGCGCGATCGCCGATTTCGCCCATGTGCTGGACTATGTCGCGGCGATGCCAGGCATTGAGCGCATTCGCTACACCAGCTCCCATCCGCGTGAGTTTTCGCAACGCTTGATCGACACATACGGAAAAATTCCGCAATTGGTGAGCCAAGTGCACTTGCCGGTGCAATCGGGTTCCGATCCCATTCTCGCGGCGATGAAGCGCGGTTACACGGCGTTGGAGTACAAGTCGATTATCCGTAAGTTGCGTGCGGTGCGGCCCGATGTGTCTATCTCATCGGATTTCATTATCGGTTTTCCCGGTGAAACGGAACAAGATTTTCAAGCGACCTTGAAGCTAGTCGAAGACGTTGGCTTCGATGGCAGCTACAGTTTCATCTACAGCCCGCGCCCCGGCACGCCGGCGGCGGATCTGCAAGATGTCGTGCCGCACGAAGCTAAACGCGAACGCTTACAGAAGTTACAAAACAGAATCGAAGAACAAGCTAAATTGTTCAGTGAAAAAATGGTCGGCTCAATCCAGCGCGTGTTGGTCGAAGGTGTGGCGAAAAAAAATGCCGACGAACTCTCTGGCCGCACCGACAACAACCGCGTCGTCAATTTCCCCGGTCAACCACGTTTGATCGGCCAATTCGTCGAAGTGAACATTCTCTCCGCCATGCCGCATTCACTGCGCGGCGAGTTAGTGTTGCTTCACTAGCCGTTGAAAGCCGCAATCCTAAGCACGCCCGTTGATGTGATCTTCACGCCCGTGGACAACCAGCGCCTGGCGAATTTGTGTGGCCCGCTGGAAGGTCATTTGCGTCAAATCGAAACGGCGATCAAGGTGACGATTTCGCGGCGCGGCGAAAATTTTCAGATCGATGGCGCGGAGGACAATAGCGCGAAAGCCGAGAAAGTGCTGCGCGCGTTGTATCAGTCCGCGACGCGGGAACTTCAGGTCGAAGACGTGCAATTGCATCTGATCGAGATCATTTCGGCGCAACCGCAAGGCGTGAATGGCTCGCAATCGCCGATGCTGCTGACGCGCCGCGGCGATCTACGCGGTCGCACGCCACGCCAGATCGAATATCTCAACAACATTCAAGCTCGCGACATCACCTTCGGCATCGGCCCGGCCGGTACCGGAAAGACCTATCTCGCCGTCGCCTGCGCGGTGGATGCGTTGCAGCGCGACAAAGTAAAGCGGCTGGTGCTGGTGCGTCCCGCGGTCGAGGCGGGCGAAAAGCTCGGTTTTCTGCCTGGCGACCTAGCGCAAAAAGTCGATCCCTATTTACGGCCGCTGTACGATGCGCTGTACGATTTAATGGGCATCGAGAAAGTGGAAAAACTATTCGAGCGCGGCACCATCGAAATCGCGCCGCTTGCCTATATGCGCGGGCGTACGCTGAATCATTCGTTTATCATTCTCGACGAAGCACAAAACACCACGCCGGAACAGATGAAAATGTTCCTCACGCGCATCGGCTTCGGCACCAAGGCGGTCATCACCGGCGACGTTACGCAAATCGACCTGGCGCGCGGCCAGAAGAGCGGCCTGATCGATGCGCGCGCCGTGCTGCAAGATATCGAAGCCATTGCCTTTACCATTTTCCAATCGGAAGATGTGGTGCGCCACCCCATCGT
>JBKJHT010000135.1:0-35122 GCA_046598945.1 Burkholderiales bacterium
AAGCTCAAGCAATTGTTGAATCGCCTGGCTAGTCTGGCCCATTGCCCGCAACTGCAGGAAGTCGCCCAGTATCACCAGCGTCACAATCACCGCGGCTGCCTCGAAATAAGTGCCCACCGCGCCGTCGTGTTCGCGGAATTCCGGCGGAAACAAACCGGGCATTAGCACTGCGGCGAGGCTGAACATATATGCAAGCCCTACCCCGAGCCCGATCAGCGTGTACATGTTGAGCGCACGATGTACAAGCGAAAACCAGAATTTGCGCAGAATCGGCCAGCCGACCCACAACACGACCGGCGTGCCTAGCACAAACTCGATCCAGCCGCGAGGCCTTGGCTGAAGGCCAAACAGCTCATGGATGCCGATCATCGGCGACATTGCGAGCACCACCAGCGGAATCGACAGCGCGATGCCGATCCACAACCGCCGACTAAGGTCGCGCAGTTCTGTATCGTCGGTTTCACCTGTGCCGGCAATGGGCACGAGCGCCATGCCGCAGATCGGGCAATCGCCCGGCCCAGCGCGGACGATTTCCGGGTGCATTGGACAGGTATAAATAGTTCCCGGCGTCTCCGCGCCAGCGACCGCAGGCTTTCCATGGACGCAACCCAGAGATTCCCGCGTTTTTTGAGGTTGGGGATGCGCGTGTTCGGACCGCTCGGTGTCATCCGCAGGCGGCGTCGCGCCAACATACGCGGACGGGTTGGTCTCGAATTTCTTCTTGCACCCAGCGGAGCAGAAGTAATAATTGTCACCCTCGAACATGCTGCTGCCTGCCGCGGTTCGCTCGTCGATCTGCATGCCACATACTGGATCAGTTGCCATCGCCTTCCCTCGGTTGCTTTTTTGACTCGCCGAGCGCGAGGCACTCGACTTAAGACCGTCCCATTTTCAATATTACATGGATGTGCTTCGTCTGCGCTGCCAAGTACCTACTTGCCTCCGCGTGCGTTTGGACAAGTAGATCTTAACCCATCGCCGGCCACCGGGACAACAATCAGCCGCGGTGGCGACGCAATGTTTCCACAGCGGTAAGGCAAAGCGCAACCCAAGCTGATCCTGCTGCCATCGCCGCCAATACATCGCTTAAGTAATGCGCGCCCAAATACATCCTACTTAGCGCGACCGAGAAAACCAGCAAGATCGTTATGGCCGCTAACAGAAATCGCCACGGCCAGGACGCGATCCTTAGCATCAGATAGATAGCCAAAAAGCCATAGATAATCGTTGCCATCATTGTGTGTCCGCTGGGAAAACTGGGGTGCGAGAGTGCCATTAACGGATCTGCCCAACCGGGCCTTGCTCTGCCGAACAAATCTTTCAGCATGACGTTGAGGAGCATACCGCCAGCAACGACTAACACAAGGCCCAATGGCCAATACCATAGTCGCTTCCATAGCAAAACGCAGATCACGAGCGCAAACAAATGCTAACGAGACTTATATTAAAAAATGGTTTAACACGTTCGATGTCAACCATAACTGCCGGTGCAACAGGCAGGGGTTAGTTTGGCTATGTACTACCCACTTTCAGTCCCGACGTTGAGATCAAGACAGCGCCCCAAATTTGCGTATTCCGTTGCCGCCCCCTGTTTGCAAGGGGTCATGGCGAGCCTTTTCATGCTGTTTGTTGCGGGCGTTAACGTCGCAAGTGTTACGGCTTGCGTTGTTGTGATTGTCGTAGGTGCGCTGATCGGCGACTGGCTGTCGCGCCGCGCCGCGCCGGCCATGGCGCTCGCCGTCGGTTCCCGTGACCCGTTCCGAGACAGCGATCTCGCCGACGTTTACCTGCAAGTGATTCCCGTTTGGACCAAACAAATCGAGACCGCTCGTGCCGAGACCGAGCGATCGGTTTCCGCTTTAGTTGAGCTTTTCAGCGGCATGGCCGCCACACTCGAAACAACGGTGCGGGCGTCCGGTAGAGCGGCAGAACAACTCAACGGGCAAGGCGCCGACGGAATCGTATCGGCAGTAAATCAAACCAGCGCTGAGTTGGCGCAAGTGGTTAGCGCTATTAAGACCGCCCGGCAAAGCCGCGCCGGTATGGTGGATGAAACCAAGTATGCGGAAGAGCTAAAGGTCATGGCGGAGAGTGTTCAACAAATCGCCCTGCAAATGAAAATTTTGACCTTGAACGGCGCCATCGAGGCAACGCGGGCGGGCGAAGCCGGGCGGGGATTCGGCGTGTTGGCGAACGAAATGCGCCGGTTGTCCGGGATAGCTGGCGATCTGGGCGTAAACATGGCAAAAAAAATGGAAATCATCACTGCCGCTTTTTCCACTATTAGTCGTGAGGCCGATGACCGGTCTGGGGCCGATGCCTCGTCTGTGAACCAGGCTGAGCAGGTGATCGACAACGTATTGACGCGTTTTCGCGATGTAACAGCGCAACTGTCAGACTCGGCACAGCGCATGCAACGCGAGAGCGGCGGCGTGCGCAAGGAAATCTCAGAAGCCTTGGTGGCGTTGCAATTTCAGGATCGCGTCAATCAAATTCTCACCCATGTCGGCGACAACATGGATGCCTTAAGCCGGGAGATTGCCACGCCGCGGGCGGCGGCGGAAGCTGGCGATCGGCTCGATATCAATGCCTGGCTGACTCGTATGGAACAACACTTCACCACGGAAGAAGAAATGCACAATTTACGCGGTGGCGAAGTTGGGGTAACCCGACCGCGAAACATCGACTTCTTTTAGGAACTGACATGGCCAAAAAATTACTCGTTATCGACGATTCGGCCTCGTTGCGGCAAGTAGTCAACATCGCGCTGACGCAAGCCGGCTACGAGGTCGTTGAAGCCAGCGATGGCCAGGAAGCGCTGAACAAGCTGGACGGCACCAAGTTTCATTTGGCGATTTGCGATGTCAACATGCCGGTCATGGACGGCATCACGTTCGTCGCCGAGGCGAAAAAATTACCGAACTACCGCTTCATGCCCATCATCATGCTCACGACCGAGAGTCGCGAAAGCCGCAAGGAGGAAGGTCGCATGGCCGGTGCGAAGGCGTGGGTGGTCAAACCCTTTCGACCGGAGCAAATCCTGTATGCGGTCGAACGTCTGATTCTTCCTTAACCGCGACGGGTAATTCCTATGACGATGACCTATAAGATCGAAAGCGGGCGGTGCATCATGCAAGTGGAAGGTGCGCTGACAATTTACGAGGTAGCGCGCGACAAACCGGTCTTGATGGAGATGCTGCAACAGGCGGCGGACCTGGAGATCGATCTCCATCGGGTCGATCAAATTGATACTGCCGGGCTGCAACTGTTAGTACTCGCCAAACGTGAAGCGCAGCGCCGCGGCAAACAAGTGCGGTTAGTGGCCCATAGTCCCGCCACGCTCGAAGTATTGGATTGTTACAATCTCGCCGCGTATTTCGGTGACCCTATCGTAATGTCCTCAAGCGCGCCCGCGCATCGACCCTAACCGAAGGGGCTGGCTATGGAACCACTACAGGCTGCGCAACAAACCTTCTTTGCAGAAAGCCGCGAATTGCTCAGCGCCATGGAAGACGCGCTGCTGCTACTGGAAAAAACGCCGGATGCACCGGATGCGCTGAACGCCGTGTTTCGCGCCGCGCATACCATTAAAGGCTCCGCCGGTATTCACGGATTCGACGACCTGGTTGAATTTACCCACGTCATGGAAAACGTCCTGGCGGATGTTCGGGCCGGCGACGTCGCGGTGGATGTAATCCTCATCGCTTTGCTACTATCCTGCGGCGACCATTGCGCCGCGCTGGTCGATCGTCTCGCGCGGGGCGAGTCGGCGCCGGACGAAGCGTTAAGGGTGGCCGGCCAGACCCTGGTTGAACAACTCGACGCCTATTTTGTGTCTGCGCCTGCCCCGCCGTCGCTACCCGAGACGGTGATGCAGCCTCCGCGCGAATCCGAGTTCGAAAACATCGGAGGCGGCAGCGTCTCAAGCGACACCTGGCATGTATCGCTGCGCTTTGGCCGCGATGTCCTGCGCAGTGGCATGGATCCGCTGTCGTTCATTCGCTATCTCGGCACCTTGGGTGACATCGAGGCGGTGGCCACGCTATTCGACGTCATGCCCGTCGCCGCCGACATGGATCCGGAAGCATGCTACGTCGGAATGGAAATCGATTTTAGCGGATCGGTGGACAAGGCGACGCTCGAGAACGTATTCGAATTCGTGCATGATGATTGCGCCATTCATATCCTTCCGCCGCACAGCAAGATTCTCGACTACATCCGGCTCATCGATAACCTGCCGGAAGACAAGGATCATCTCGGCGAACTACTGGTGAACAGCGGCGCTTTAACCAGGCGCGAACTGGAAGACGGCCTGCGCCTGCAACAATCGCTCGACGGCGAAGCGCCTGCCGACAAACTGCTTGATGGCCACACGCACAAATTAGGCGCTATTCTCGTCGGCCAGCGCGTGGTGCAAAACGAACTGGTCGATGCGGCGCTGGACAAGCAGCGCGTCATCAAGGAACACAAGGCACTGGAAAACAATTTCATCCGCGTGCGCGCCGAAAAGCTCGATGAACTTATTACCCTGGTAGGCGAACTGGTCATCGCAGGGGCGGGCACGCGTTTGCTGGCGCAACGTGTGGGCAATAGCGATCTCATCGAATCGACCTTGAGCGCCGAGACACTGGTCGAGCAGATACGCGACAGTGCCCTCACCTTGCGCATGGTGCCCATAGGCGAAACCTTCATCCGGTTTCAGCGCGTAGTGCGCGATCTTGGGCACGATCTCGGTAAGCAAGTCGATTTAGAACTAAGTGGCACGGAAACCGAGCTCGATAAATCTATGGTCGACAAGATCAGCGATCCCCTCATGCATCTGGTTCGCAACGCGCTCGATCACGGCATCGAAGCGCCAGAAGTTCGGCAACATAGCGGCAAGCCGGCAACCGGCAAGATTTACCTCAATGCCTTTCACGATTCCGGCAGTATCGTCATCGAATTGGCGGACGATGGCGGCGGGCTTAACCGCGACAAAATTCTGGGTCGCGCCGTCGAGCGCGGCCTGGTCACCGCTGATCAGGAACTGAGTGATCAAGCGATCTTCAAGCTCATCATGGAGCCGGGATTTTCCACAGCGAGCGAGGTGACCAACATTTCCGGCCGCGGCATGGGCATGGATGTCGTCAAGCGCAATGTCGAGGCCCTGCGTGGCAGCGTCAGCATCGACAGCGTTGCCGGCGAGGGTACGACGGTGGTTCTACGTATGCCGTTGACGCTCGCCATTATCGATGGCTTCCTGGTTGGCATGGGCAAGGCGACGTACGTGGTGCCGCTCGACATGGTGGTCGAATGCATCGAGTTGTCCGCCGATGAGCGCGGCGCCGCTCGCAGCCGGGGCTATATCAATCTGCGCCACGAAGTGCTGCCGCTGCTGCGGCTGCGCGATGTGTTCGACGTTTCCGGCGAAGCCGGACGGCGCGAGAACATCGTAGTGGTGCAATATGCCGGGCAGCAGGTCGGGCTGGTGGTCGATGCCCTGTTGGGGGAATTTCAGACTGTGATCAAGCCGCTCGGTAAGCTGTTCGAGAAGCTCACAGGTATTAGCGGTTCCACAATCTTGGGCAGTGGCGATGTCGCGCTGATTTTAGATGTGCCGGCATTGGTGCAACGAGCGGCTCGAACTGAAACCTGTATAGCAAAGGCAGATGCAATAAAGTTAGCGGCAATACAAGAGTGAATAATGTGTGCGGCGCTGGAGTAGACGCAGTATCCGATTATCGCGAAGCAATCTTTTTGAGAAAAGTGAGGGCAAGATGTTTTCCATAGCAAACATGAAAATCGGCAACAAGATTCTGGTGATGGTCGGGAGCTTTGTGCTGTTGCTCGCGCTGACCGCGGGCTACAGCCTCAGGCAGATCGCGTTGATGGGTGACGAGATCATCGAGATTAGTGAAGAGGACATGCCATTGCAGGACATCCTCGTAACGATCGAGGAACATTATTTGAAGCAGGCGACGGAATTAGCGACAGGACTGCGATACGGCTTGGAGATGGCGGCGGATCAGGATGGGGCGTCGCGCCATTTTCAGGCGGCGGTCACAACATTCGACGAGCTAGCCAAGCAAGCGGACAGCGAAGTCAAGAAAGCGAAAGCGCTCATAGAAGTCGTCTTAAAGAAGGGGCTTTCCGAGGCGGCGCGCCAGGAAATCGAGAATCTGAACAAGGGACTCACTTCCTTAGACAAAAAGCACGCCGAATTTGACGCGCACGTCGCCCCGATCTTTGTAGCGCTCAAGGAAGGTAAGCGGGAGGAAGCCCTGCAGATGGCAGAAAAAGCGGAAAAAGAAAGATTGGATATTACGAGAGAGTTAGACGAATTGTTGAACATGGTCGATAAGTTTACCGTGGATTCATTACAAGCACTGCGGCAGCATGAGCAGGCCACCATCACCGCTGTGGGGGTGATTGCCTTGCTGTCTATCGTGTTGGGGATCCTAATGGGCGTGCTCCTTGCTCGCAGCATTACCCGTCCGTTGCATACGGCCGTGGGCATCGCGCAGCGCGTTGCCGCCGGCGATTTGACCGGCAACATCGAGGTGAAAACCCGAGAGGAGACCGGCCAATTGTTGCAGGCGTTGAAGGACATGACCGACAGTCTGGTGAGGGTTGTCGGCGAGGTTCGCGGCAACGCGGAAGCTCTGTCGTCGGCTTCGGAAGAAATCAGCGCTACGGCGCAATCGATGAGCCAAGCCTCGAATGAACAAGCGGCGAGCGTGGAAGAGACATCGGCCTCGGTCGAGCAGATGACGGCCTCCATCACCCAGAACACCGAGAACGCCAAGGTCACCGATGGGATGGCCGTGCAGGCCGCGCAACAGGCGGGCGAAGGGGGCCAGGCCGTGGGGCAGACCGTTGAGGCGATGAAACAAATCGCTAAGCGCATCAGCATCATCGACGACATCGCCTACCAGACCAATTTGTTGGCGCTCAACGCGGCGATCGAGGCCGCACGGGCCGGCGAGCACGGCAAAGGCTTTGCCGTGGTGGCCGGCGAAGTCAGGAAGCTGGCTGAGCGCAGCCAGGTGGCGGCGCTGGAGATTGGCGAGATGGCCGGCAATTCCGTGGCGGTGGCGGAAAAGGCCGGCAAGCTATTGACCGAGATGGTGCCGGCGATTAAGAAGACCTCTGACCTAGTGCAGGAAATCACCGCAGCCTCCGAAGAGCAATCCTCCAGTGTCGGCCAAATCAACACCGCCATGGTGCAGTTAAACCAGATCACCCAGCAGAACGCCTCGTCGTCGGAAGAACTGGCGGCTACCGCCGAAGAGATGAGCGGTCAGGCGCAGCAATTACAACAATTGGTGGCGTTCTTTAAGATCGAGGCGAGCGACGCCGGGATGGCGGCGCGTAACGTGAAGAAGACGGCAGCGGGACAGCCGGCGATGGCCCACCTTGCGGCGCGACCGGCGTTGGCGGCAACCAAGGCGCCCGAGCAAAAAGACTTCGTTAAATTCTAGGGAGGCGGTCATGGGCGCGCTCATACGTTCAAGCTCACGGCAGGTAACCCAAGCCGAGCAGCTAGAGATAACCATGCAGGGTCAGCAGTACCTGACGTTTTCGGTGTCAGGTGAACTGTTCGCCATTCCTATTTCGGCCATCAAGGAAATTATCGAGTACCGAATACCCACCGACGTGCCGATGATGCCGCCGTTCATCCGTGGCGTGATCAATCTACGCGGGCGGGTGGCGCCGGTGATCGACTTGGCGGTACGGTTTGGCAGGCCCAAGGCCGAGGTCGCGCGGCGCACCTGCATCGTGATTCTGGAGATTGCTCAGGAAGGGCAGAAGCAGGACATCGGCGTGGTGGTCGACGCCGTCAGCGCGGTGTTGGATATCGCCGACGCCGACATCGAGCCACCGCCTAAGTTCGGCGCCAAGCTACGGGCGGATTTCATTTCCGGCATGGGCAAGATTGCCGAGAAGTTCGTCATTATTTTGAACATCGATAAAGTCCTGTCGGTGGAGGAGCTTTCCGTACTGGCTGGAGTGGGCAACGAAACCGTTGCACTGCCAGCCCCCCAAGGACTGCTGGATTAGCGAATATGCGAAGTAATAACTTGTATCGAACGTGGGAGCCTGAGTCGTTGAAAACGGCGTCCGATTGATTATTACTGCCTCAAGCGCGATCGTTCGGTTGTCGAGGGCATTAGCGTCGATCAAGAAAATGCCATGTAGTTACCCATGAGAAAAGCACCGACCATTACCCTGGGGGCTGATCTAGAAGCGAACCAGTCGGCACTGGGCGCCCACGCTGCCAAAATAAGCGCGAATGAGTTCAGGCAGTTTAAGGACTGGATATATCAAGTCGCTGGCATCAACATGTCGGATCATAAGCATGCCCTGGTGATGGGTCGGCTTGCATCTCGTTTGCGCCACCACCAGGTTGCCAGCCATGGCGAATATTTTCGCCTGTTGGTGAGCGGAAAGTTTACCGACGAAGCACAGATCGCGGTTGATCTGCTGACCACTAACGAGACCCATTTTTTTCGCGAGCCCAAACATTTTGATTTTCTGCGTCAGCGCGTTCTTCCAGCTCACCCTGCTACGCGGCCCATGCGCGTTTGGAGCGCCGCCAGTTCCAGCGGCGAAGAACCCTAAAGCATCGCCATGACACTCGCTGCCGCTTTGGGCGAGCGGCCGTGGGCCGTGTTGGCCTCCGACTTGAGCCACCGCGTGCTGGAACGAGCGCGATCGGGGCACTACGCCATGGCGCGCGCCAAGACTATTCCCACGGACCTTCTGCGGGCCTATTGCTTAAAAGGCGTTGGCGCGGAAGACGGAACATTTCTGATCGACCCGAAAATTCGCAAGCGCGTGCAGTTCATGCAAGTTAACCTGAACGGCGCGCTGCCACAACTGGGGGAGTTCGATGTGATCTTTCTCAGAAATGTCATGATTTATTTCGACTTGCCTACCAAGCAACAAGTAATCGCCCGCATCCTTAAGCACTTGCGTCCGGAAGGCTATTTATTTATCGGGCATTCGGAGAGTCTGCATGCTGTCAGCGACGTTCTCAAATCTGTCATGGTCTCCATTTATCGGAAAGCCTGAGGCATGCAAGCACCGGCCGATGTCATCGACGTTTTTTTGCAACCGGGGGAGTTTTACTTCGGTGAGGAGAAAACCCGCATCCGGACCTTGCTCGGATCCTGCGTTGCCGTCACGCTATGGCACCCGAAACTGCATATTGGCGGCATGTGCCACTACATGTTGCCGCGTCGCCCGCGCCATAAGGCCGAAACCGTTGCAACGCTCGATGGACGCTATGCTGAAGATGCCATGAAAATGTTCCTGCATGAGCTGCTTCGCTCGCGCACGCACGCCGGCGACTACCAGGTTAAATTATTCGGTGGCGGACATATGTTTGCCCGGGGCCTTAAAGCCAATCGCCACCCGAGTATCTCCGATACCAACGTTGAATACGGCCGCGCGGCAATCGCGCAATGCGGTTTTCGCTGCTCCGCAGAGGATTTGGGCGGTGACGGCCACCGTAACGTCATTCTCGATCTTTGGAACGGCGACGTATGGGTGCGCCGGGCGAATTTGAGTCCTGCGCCCATACACGCTGCTAGGTAGGCGCCATGTCGATCATCAACGTCATGGTGGTAGACGATTCGGCGGTCGTGCGTCAAGTGGTGACTGGGATTTTGTCGAAAGACCGATCGATAAATGTGATCGCGGCGGTGGCCGATCCGATTTTCGCCATGGCGCGCATGCGCATGAATTGGCCGGACGTGATTGTGCTCGATGTGGAAATGCCGCGCATGGACGGCATTACTTTTCTGAAGCAAGTTATGGCGCTGCGACCCACGCCCGTCGTGATCTGTTCGACCCTCACTACGCGCGGCGCCGCAACCACGATGCAAGCCTTAGCCGCGGGGGCGTTCACCATCGTTGCGAAACCCAAGATCGGCATCAAGGACTTTCTGCTGGACGCCGCAACCGACCTGATCGGCGCCGTCAAGGCCGCGGCGCGTGCCAACATCAGGAACTTGGTCCCATCGGCACCCGCCGGCACGCAAGTGGCGGATGCGCCTGCCGAGACCGACCCAGGTACCCAGGCGCTGAGTGAAACTACGGATCGTGTCGTGGCAATTGGAACGTCTACCGGCGGTACCCAAGCGCTCGAACTAGTATTATCTGCATTGCCACGGGTGTCCCCCGGCGTCGTGGTGGTGCAGCATATGCCGGAAAAGTTCACGGCGGCGTTCGCCGCGCGCCTGAACCAAATCTGCCAGATTGAAGTCAAGGAGGCGCAACACGGCGACCGTGTCATCCCAGGGCGGGCACTCATCGCGCCCGGCGGCAAACACATGTTGCTCAAACGCAGCGGCGCGCAGTATCACGTCGAAGTGAAGGACGGGCCGCTGGTCAATCATCATCGCCCCTCCGTCGATGCGCTGTTTCGCACCGTGGCCAAGTATGCGGGTAAGAACGCCCTCGGGATCATTATGACGGGAATGGGCGACGATGGCGCACGGGGATTGCTGGAAATGCACGAAGCCGGCACCCGCACCGTCGCCCAGGACGAAGAAAGCTGTGTCGTCTATGGCATGCCGAAAGAAGCGGTGAAACTCGGCGGTGTCGATAAAGTTGTGGCGCTGCATGCAATTGCGCAAGAAATCCGCAACGTCATGCGCTAGCGGCCCGCGCACCCAAGAACCCCAAACTGGACAGGTAGAACCATGAATACTACTCGCAATCAGGATATTTCGATGCTTGCCAAATTCGCACACCGCCTCGTTGACGAGCGACGAATCCGCCATCACCTTGCGCGCTTGGTTCGATTTCTGATTTAGCGCGTTATACCTGCGCTCGAGTTAAAAACAAAACGGCCCTGGTGTGGGCCGTTTTCTCGATTTGGCGGAGGCGGTGAGATTCGAACTCACGAAAGGTTGCCCTTTGCCGGTTTTCAAGACCGGTGCAATCGACCACTCTGCCACACCTCCGATTTGCTACATTTGATTCGCAGCCGGTAGCGGTTTTAGCTACGACTAACCTAAAGGTTAGTCTACGCTAGCGGAAGCTACGCGTCCGCCAAGACCGGTGCAATCGACCACTCTGCCACACCTCCCAAGCCTTCAGCCTAGTGCAAATTTTAACATAGGGACACTCAACCTATCGGTTTGCTGAACTTAGCATTTTCTTGCTCTTGCAGCATGCGCCATTGCACTTTGCCGGTAGCCGATTTCGGCAGCGGCGTGTCGCGAAACTCGATCAGGCGCGGATACTTGTAGGCCGCCATGTTCGCTTTGCACCAATCGATAATTTCTTGCTCCCGGACTTTTTCGCGGCTCGCTTGTTTCAGCATCACCACCGCTTTGACGGTCTCGCCGCGATAGGCGTCCTGGCTGCCGATAATGCACGCCTCTTGAATGTGCGGGTTTTGGTACATCATCGCTTCGACTTCCGCAGGCCAGACTTTGAAACCCGATGCGTTGATCATGCGCTTCAATCGATCGACGATAAAGAAATAACCTTCCGCGTCGACACGGCCCAAGTCGCCGGTACGGAAGAAGCGTTTGCCTTCGAACTCTATGAAGGCCTCGTCCGTAGCTTTCGGATTTTTCCAATAGCCTTGGAAAATTTGCGGGCCGTGCGAGATGATCTCGCCCACTTCGTTTACCGCTAGTTCTTGCAACGTCTCGGGATTGATCACTCGCGCATCCGTATCGAAAATCGGAATGCCAAGGCATTGTTTTTTCGGCCGCTCGGCGGGATTAATGTGGGTTGGGGCCATCGTCTCCGACAAGCCATAGCCTTCGATATAAGTGAGCTTGCACAAATCCTGCAATTTCTGCGCGATCGCTTCCGGCATGGCCGCGCCACCACCGCCAACGCGCGTAATGCTGGAAAGATCGTATTCCGCGATCTTGGGATTCATCAGAAAATCGATCACCATGGTTGGAATATTTGTCCACCCGGTCACCTGGTAACGCTGCACCATCATTGCCGCGACCTCGCGATCCCAGCGCGGCAGCAGCACGATGGTCTGACCATAGTAAATCGGCCCGTTCATGCTGCCCTGCATGCCCGTGACATGGAAGAACGGCAACACGGCGAGAATCACCGCGTCGGCCGTTCCCGCGCCTAGCCATGCTCCATGCGTTACGCTGGTCATCATCACCGAACTGTGAATATGAATGCAGCCCTTGGGTTTGCCGGTAGTGCCCGAAGTATAGGGCATCACGCATAAGTCGTGCGGCCCGGCCATACCTGCAGATGCCTGGAGATCCCCATCCAGAGCGGCTCTCCAAGCAGTTACTCCCGGCTGATGGTACTCAATACGGGGCGCCTGAATGTGTTCCGGCAGCTTTAAATCCGTCGGCGTCGTGAGGTAGTCGGAGTAAGTCGCGACGATGACGTTCTTTAGTAACGTCGTTCCGATGTGGGGTTGAATCTGCGCAAACACTTCTTGGCCGGCGATCGCAGTGACCGCATCGGCATCGTCGATGTAGTGCGCGAGTTCCGCCGTAAGGTTCATCGGATTCACCGGAACCACCATCGCGTCCGCGCGCAAAATGGCGTAATAGGCAATGATGAACTGCGGGCTGTTCTGCATGTACAACAACACGCGGTCGCCACGCTTCACGCCGCAGCGCCGCTGTAAAAATCCGGCGAGCTTCAGAACCTGCGAATTCAGTTCGGCGTAGGTGATCTTCGAATCATAGAAAACAATCGCGTCTTTGTTGGGAAAGCGCGCCGCCGATACCTCAAGGTTGTAGTAAAGGTTGGTTTCGGGAATCGTCAGGTGATGGGGCAAACCCTGCGGCCAATGCGGCGAGCGATTGAATGGCATCGTGTTCTCCTCTACTTTATTTTGTCATCCCACTGGTTTGTCATTCCCGCGAAAGCGGGAATCCATTTGGCGCTTTAAAGTCAACAGAGATCCCGGCTTTCGCGGGGATGACACATGGGTATTTTCTAAGTCTAGAATCGCGCGACTATTCATGCCGCCGCGTCACCCATTCAGCAATCAACGCCGGTTTATCCGATCCCTTGATCTCGATCACCACATTCCAAATCGTCTGCACGCCATCTTTCAAATCCTCGACCGAGGCCAGCGTAAAATGCGCGCGAATTTCTGCGTTCGCCTTGACCGGAGAGACGAAGCGCAAACGATTCATGCCGTAGTTAATCCCCATCGTGACGCTCTTGATTTCCGTCGCTTCGTAAATAAAGCGACTCAGTAAGGACATAGTGAGAAAACCATGGGCGATGGTCGAGCCGAACGGTGACTTGGCGGCGCGCTCGGGATCGACGTGAATCCATTGGTAGTCGTCCGACGCCTTGGCGAAATCGTCGATCCGCTGTTGTGTAACCGTCAGCCAATCGGTCACAGCCACTTCTTTGCCGACCCAGTCGTGCAACTCTTTGCAATTCTCAAACGTCTTAATCGCCATTGGGGTTCCTCCAAGTTTTCATAGTATATTGTTACGGAAGCTCTGATTTATTCCGGTTTCGTCGCGAGACGTCGTTGCTCACAAAAAATACTGCCTTACATATTTCAATGTGCCGCGGCGATATTTTTTGTTCGCGCCTTGTCTCGCTTAGAAATCGAAATAAATCAGAGCCTCCTTCGCAAATTATAACGCCTTACGATAGGAGAAAAAGATGAAGTCCACAATGATGAACTACCCTTTGACGCTCAATCACATCCTGGAGCGCGCAGGGAAATTATATGGCTCGCGCGAAATCGTTTCGCGTCTCGCCGATCGCGCTATACATCGCTACACCTACGCCGATTTTTATCGGCGCTCGAAGCAATTGGCGGAAGCCTTGCAACAAGCAGGACTTTTACGTGGCGAGCGCGTCGGAACCTTAATGTGGAACAGCTATGCGCACATGGAATGCTACTTCGGCATCCCCGCCATGGGCGGTGTGCTGCACACGTTGAACCTGCGCCTGTTCCCCGAAGACATCGCGTTCATCGCCAACCATGCGCAAGATCGCTTCATCATCGTCGACGACGTGTTACTGCCCCTATACGAAAAATTCAAAGACAAGATCAAAGCCGAGCGTGTGTTTGTGTTTTCGCAATCGGGAGAGCCAACGCCCGAGGGATACGAGGACTACGAAACATTTCTCGCCTCCGCCAAAGGCCAGTTCCAATATCCCGACATCGACGAAAACGAACCTTGCGGCATGTGCTACACCTCGGGCACCACGGGCCAGCCAAAAGGCGTGGTGTATTCCCACCGCTCCACCGTGCTGCACGCCTTCATGTCGGCGATGCCGGATAGCGGTGGCTACTGCAATGCGGATTCGGTCTTGCCGGTGGTGCCGATGTTTCACGCCAACGCCTGGGCGATCCCGTATATCTGCGCCATGGTCGGTGCGAAACTGGTCTTTCCCGGCCAATTTCTTGACGGCGAAAGTTTGCTCGACCTGTATGAAAAAGAAAAAGTCACCGTCTCGGCCGGCGTGCCAACCATCTGGCTCGCGCTATTGCAAACTCTGCAACAAAATCCCGGCAAGTGGCAGTTGGCGCCGGGCTTGCGCATGACCGTCGGCGGGTCGGCGG
Source organism: Burkholderiales bacterium (assembly GCA_046598945.1). Classification (GTDB taxonomy): domain Bacteria; phylum Pseudomonadota; class Gammaproteobacteria; order Burkholderiales; family JALYOK01; genus JALYOK01. Next base: position 14,528 of record JBKJHT010000135.1, read on the forward strand.
TTCCTGCATCGTTGATCAAAGCCTACGCCGAACTCGGCATGGAAATCATTCAAGGCTGGGGCATGACGGAAACTTCGCCCATCGCCACGATTTCTAGGCTTGATGAGAATACCAAAAAACTTTCGCCGGACGAGCGCGCCGCCGCCGTCGCGCGCCAAGGTTTGATCGTTCCGTTCGTCGATATCCGCATCATGAACGAAGACGGCGAAGCGCCGTGGGACGGCCAAGCGGTCGGCGAAGTGCAAGTGCGCGGCCCCTGGGTCACCGGCAGCTATCACAACCTCGCGAAGTCGGAAGAAAGTTTCACCACGGACGGCTGGCTCAAAACCGGCGACGTCGGCATGATCGGCACGGATGGTTATCTACGTCTCACCGATCGCGCGAAAGACTTGATCAAATCCGGTGGCGAATGGATAAGTTCCGTTGATCTAGAAAACTCCATCATGGGCCATCCGGCCGTTGCCGAAGCAGCGGTGATCGCCATTCCCCATCCGAAATGGGACGAGCGGCCGCTGGCGGTGGTGGTCCTGAAGCCCGCGCAACAAGCCAGTGTTGAGCAGATACGCGAATTTCTTTTAGAAAAATACGCCAAGTGGCAAGTGCCGGACGGCATCGTCTTTGTCGATGCGATTCCGCGCACGTCAACGGGGAAATTTTTGAAGACGAAGTTGCGCGAGGATTATAAGGATTGGAAGTGGGCGAGTTAACGGATTCGCTATCTGGTAATAGTGTAAATTCAGCTACTTTTTTAAAATTTAATGGATCTCTAATTTGGAATTCTGTCTGCACTACAGCGGGGTATTGAAAAGTAACGATCAGGCTTCTGGAAAGCACAAGATCCGCAAGCAACTTCATCCGCAAATTGAGAACCTCTGTCGGAAACGCTTTTACGGAACATTTAAACCTGACCTTGAGAATTCTCGCAACGATAAATCCCCTCCGATGTACTCTATGATTGGTGAGAAACGATTCTATTTCCTCATTTCAAAAGAATTGTACACGGTAGTTAATCTAGATATCACACTCCTCCTTCCTCATCCAGTAGGAAGCATTGTTCATTCTGGAGGCGATATCGATAATCGAATTAAGACTCTATTTGACGCACTTAGAATTCCGCAAAACCTGTCAGAGGCGCCCAGCCACATTGATACTGTTGATACCGAGCATTCAATGTTCTGCCTTCTCGAGGACGACAAGCTCATTAATCGAATTTCGATTAAGTCCTACGAGGACTATGCACCCGATGCCAAAGACATAGTGAAGTGTTTCATACAAGTTGAAACGAAGGTAACTCAGGCTTCTTGGGAGGGACTCAACTTCGTCTAGAACTGTAGTTTGTAGGGCGGATGAGGCGAAGCCGTTATCCGCCGCATGCATACGGCGGAATGCGCTAACGCTTTTCCGCCCTACTTCCAGTCATTCGCAGTTCGGTCCGCCGTAATATCACTACGATAAGTTTCCGGCCCGCAATACACTGCGAGCGCCGTAATAACCGAAAGCACAATGATATAAATCGCGACTAACCATGGCGCGCCGTCGCCTTTCATCAGCAACCATGTCGCAATAAACGGCGCCGGGCCACCGGCTAAAATTGATCCCAATTCCCGCGCGAAGGCAAAGCCGCTGTAGCGAATGCGCGGACCGAATAGTTCGGCGAAGTATGCCGCTTGCGGGCCGAACATGCCGCCGACGCCAAACGAAATCGCCAAAATTAAAGCGAGCCAAATGAGTGGCGTGCTTTGCGTGTTCACCAGCAAAAAAAATGGAAACGCAAACAGCGCGCAGAAAATCGCGGCGCCGATATACACCGGTCGCCTTCCGATTTTGTCCGACAGCATGGAAAATCCAAGCACTGTGAAAATTTGCACGAAGCTCGCGATGACTAATCCGGTCAACACCATGTTCTTCGGCAGACCTAAATTTTTAGTCAGATAGCTCAACGTGAACACCGGAAACAAATAGCCTAAGCCGTTCTCAGCAAGGCGCGCGCCGAGCACCACGAAGAATTCGCGCGGGTGCCGTTTGATCGCTTCCATCACCGGCGCGCGCAGCACTTGGCGCTTCTCGATAGCCTGTTGAAACACCGGCGTTTCCATGACTTTGGCGCGAATGTATATGCCCAGCGCGATGACAAAGATGCTGAGCAAGAACGGCACGCGCCAGCCCCAGCTTAAAAAATCTTCTTTCGGCATGGAAGAAAAAATTGCGAACACGCCCTGGGCAAGCAAGAGACCGTGCATACGCCGACCGGTGCGAAAGCGCCATACAAGCCGCGCTTGCCCGGCGGCGCATACTCCACCGCGAGAATCACCGCGCCACCATATTCCGCGCCGGCGCCGAACCCCTGCACTAAGCGCAACACAACCAACAAGATCGGCGCCCAGATGCCAATGGAATCGTAAGTCGGCAACAGCCCGATTAAAAATGTGCCGCCGCCGACAAGCAACAAGGTAAACACCAAGATCGGTTTTCGCCCGATCTTGTCGCCCAAGTGGCCGAACACTAATCCGCCGAACGGCCGCGCGAAAAATCCCACGCCAAATGTGGCGAAGGACGCGAGGATACCCATGTTGGGGTCGAGCTTGGGAAAGAATAATTCGCTAAACACCAGCGCGGATGCGGTGCCGTAGAGAAAGAAGTCGTACCACTCCAGCGCCGAACCTACGGCGGAGGCCATCAATACTCTACGCTGCGCACGATCCATTTTTTCTCCTCTCGGGCATTGACTCGTTTTTTCGAATCATACACTGCGGCGCATCGAACACCACACTCTGTGGCCCGAGGCCAGCCACTCATTCACGCGCACGCGGGAATCCATTTGGCCTACGAATGGGCGGACAGCCACCGAAATACACTAACGTCGTCCCCTCCCCGCGAAGGCGGGGACCCAGTGTCGTTCAGAAAGACGCTGGATTCCCGCCGTCGCGGGAATGACTTATGGGAAAGGTTGCCGGAACGGCAATCCCAGCACGACTCCCAGGCCATACATTGCCACGAGGCAAGCGCCAGGCGGCTCGTGGCAATGCCAATTTTGAATTCAAGTTCAGGTAAAGCTTCATGCGATAATCACGTCTCGACTATGAAACCTCTTCGCGAACATGAATTTTTCCCTCACGCCCGATCAAAAACTCATTCAAAATTTGGCGCGCCAATTCGCCGAAAAGGAAATCCTGCCGTGTGCTGTTGAGTGCGATCGCGAGGTTCGCTATCCGACCGAAATTCAAACTAAAGCGTTGGAGGTTGGCCTGCTCAATCTGGCAGTGCCGACGGAATTCGGTGGCGCGGGACTGGGTTGTTTCGACGTATGCCTGGTCGCTGAACAATTCGCCTGGGCTTGCGCCGGGGTCGCCGGCATGTTGACCTTGAACAGCGTGGTGATCGATGCGTTGTTGTGCGGCGCGAACGCGGAACAGCAACGGAAATATTTTGATCGCTTGGTGCAAGGCGAGTTCGGCGCCTACTGTGCGACGGAGCCGAGCGCGGGTTCCGACCTAGCCGGAATGAAAACCCGCGCGACGAAACGCGGCGATGAATACGTCATCAACGGCAGCAAGATATGGATCAGCAACGCGCCGCTCGCGAGCTTCTTTATCGTGTTCGCGAAAACCGATCCGGATGCGGGCGGGCGTGGCGTGACCACATTTCTCGTCGAGCGCAATGCGCCGGGCGTGAGCGTCGGTAAGCCACTCGGCAAGATGGGCCAGCGTGCGGCACCGGCCGCGGAAGTGTTTTTCGACAACGTCGTCGTGCACGGGTCGGCGATGCTTGGCAACGAAGGTCAAGGTTTCAATGTCGCAATGAAAGTGTTCGATCGCTCGCGGCCGATGGTCGCCGTCTCCGCCGTCGGTTTATTGCAACGCTGCCTCGACGAATCGCTGAAATACGCGAGCGAACGCAAAACCATGGGCAAGGCGATTATCGAACATCAAGCCATCGGCCATAAGATCGCCGACATGGGTATGCGGCTGGAAGCCGCGCGCCTATTGGCTTACCAGGCAGCGTGGTGGTGCGACCAGGGCGAGCGCAACACTTTGAAAGCAGCCTACGCGAAAGCTTTCGCGGCCGATAGCGCGATGTGGGCGGCAACCGAGACGGTGCAAATTTTCGGCGGCATGGGTTACAGCACGGAGTATCCGGCGGAGAAACTATTTCGCGATGCGAAGGTGTTGCAAATCTACGAAGGCACGAGCGAGATACAAAGAAACATCATGGTGCGGGAACTCGGGCGTATTGCTTGAAGCGACTTCGCGGGGATGACAAAAATTGAGTCATTCGGTTTTTTAATCCTCAGTATTTATTAGACAAATTCGGGAATCCTTTCATGCGTAGCGGCGGAAAAATTTTAGTCGATGGTTTGCGCGGTCACGGTGTCGACATGGCATTTTGCGTGCCGGGTGAAAGTTATCTTGCGGTGCTTGACGCGATGTACGACGTGCGCGAACAACTCAAGCTCATCGTCTGCCGCCAAGAAGGCGGCGCATCGTTCATGGCGGAAGCGTACGGCAAGCTGACCGGGCGACCGGGGATTTGTTTCGTCACGCGTGGCCCCGGCGCGACCAACGCAAGCATCGGCGTACACACCGCTTATCAAGATTCCTCGCCGATGATTTTGTTCATCGGCCAAGTGCCCGGCGATTTCGTCGAGCGCGAAGCGTTTCAAGAAATCGACTATCGCCGCATGTTCGGCGAGATGACCAAGTGGGTGGCGCAGATCGATCGCACCGATCGCATTCCGGAATATTTGAGTCATGCGTTTCACTTAGCAACGTCGGGGCGGCCTGGGCCCGTGGTGTTGGCATTGCCGGAAGACATGCTGGTGGCGGAGGCAGACGTAACGGATGCGCCGCGCTACAAAGCGATTTATTCTTACCCCGGCCTGGGTCAGTTGGATCAACTGCGCGAGATGCTGAAGGAAGCGCAGCGCCCATTCATGTTGCTCGGCGGCGGTGGTTGGACGCCCGATGCCTGTGGCGCGATTCAAGGTTTCGCTGAAAACGCGAATATTCCGGTCGGTTGCGCATTCCGCCGTCACGATTTATTTGACAACACGCATCCCAATTACGCCGGCGATGTCGGCATCGGCATCAATCCAAAACTCGCGCAGCGCATCAAAGAATCGGATCTGATCATTGTCGTCGGCTGTCGCATGGACGAGATGACCACCAGCGGCTATTCGTTGTTTGACGTGCCGCGGCCAAAACAGAAGTTCGTCCACATTCATCCCGGCACCGACGAACTAGGGAAAATCTATCAGGCGGATCTGCTGATCAACTCGAGCCTGTTACCGTTCACCGGCCTGTTGCGCGCGATGCCGAAAATCGACGGCAGCCGCTGGAGCGCGTGGACCAAATCGGCGCACGACGATTATTTGGCCAACACCATTCCCGGACCCTGCCCCGGTGCGGTGGATATGGGGAAAATCATGTTGTGGCTGAAAGAAAAGTTGCCGGCCAATAGCATCGTCACCAACGGCGCAGGGAATTTTGCCCAGTGGCTGCACCGCTTCTATCCGCTACGCCAACCACGTACGCAGCTCGCACCAACAAATGGCGCCATGGGCTACGGCGTGCCGTCGGGCATCGCCGCGAAGTTGGTCAGTCCGCATAAAACCGTTGTGACATTTTCCGGCGACGGTGATTTTTTGATGACTGGGCAAGAGCTCGCGACGGCGATGCAATTCAACGCGGCGGTGATTTTCATCGTGGTCAACAACAGCATGTACGGCACGATTCGCATGCATCAGGAACGCGACTATCCGGCGCGCGTCCACGGCACCGCGTTGCAGAATCCCGATTTCGCCGCGCTCGCGCGGGCCTACGGCGCGCACGGCGAAACGGTCGAGACAACGCAACAATTTGCGCCGGCATTCGAGCGCGCGCAAGCGACGGGGCGGCCGGCATTGATTGAAGTAAAGCTCGATCCGGAAGCGATTACGACGCGCACGACGTTGACGGCAATACGCAATCGGGCGAAGTAGTGCGAACGGTTTTGTCCTACTGCATAGCCTAGCCACTGGCCTCGGGCCTTGCCAGCCACATGACGTTTGTCGCCCTCAACCCGACATGGACTGTGCCACCCGCCAACCTCGCTGAGGATATTGCGCCCACGCTAAAAGTCGATCCACGCTATCTTGAGAAACGCGGACTGATCCGCAGTGGAGCGCAGTTCCGGCCGTGCGCTGAACGCCACCGAGTTCGATTGGACGACGGCGTCGTTGTCGGACTTCCGTCTCACCAAGCCCGCCGGGCGCGACAATGCGCTCCGCACGGTCAAGTTCGTTATGGATAAACCCTACTCAATTTTTCTGCACGATACACTGCGGCGCGACCTCTTCGCCACCGATCAACGCGTGTTCAGTTCCCGCTGTATTCGCGTCGAACACCCCCTCGATCTCGCGAACTTATTGCTCGACCCAGCCACCTGGACGCGGGCGCGAATCGACCAGACGATCCGCGCCGGTAAAACACGCACCGTGCCAACCAATCCACCACTGCCCGTCGCAATCGGTTATTTTACGGCGAGCGTTGGTCGGGCGTGTTGCGCTTCGCACGGGATGTTCACGACTACGACCGCGAACTACATACGGCACTCGAGGCCCCGGTGAAGCGGGCGATTTGGTTGCCTGCAGCCCGATGAATTTCGAGTTCGCGGAATTTTGCGCCAGCGTGACGGGCGCTGAGAATCAAACCATGCGACTCCTTCCGCTTCAAGGGAAGAAAAGCCTCTCGTTGCCACGGGCCGCTCCCAGCTTGGCTCCTGGCAATGCATGGCCCGGGAGGAAGTATCCACGCGGGTTTTGGGCCAGTCACCGACAGATACCGAGCCACGAATCCTGCGTGAATCAGCGAACGTCCCTAATTCGGCGCCAGATAGGTCTTGCTAATCGCCGCGCCGACGGTGTATTTCGGATCGACAAAATTACCCAGTCTTACTTTCCCGCACTGACTCAACATCATGTACGCGTCCCATTGGTTGAATCCGTATTCCGCCGCCATCCAACGCACTAATTCGCGATAGGCAATACGTGTTGCGTCTTCCAACGGACGAGTGCTGCCGATGGTCATAATGAAATCTTCCCTTTCAAGCCGCGGCCATTCGATCTGCCATTTTTTGATCAGCTCGACGTGGATGGTCGTGGTGGTCGGATATTCAACGGCAACACCGCAGACTTCGCCGTCACCTTGGCACGCATGGGCATCGCCGATGAACAGCCGCGCACCGGGCGAGCGCACCGGCAAATAGGTAATGCTACCGGGGCCCATGTCTGGCAAATCCATGTTGCCGCCGTGATTGTCCGGCGTGAGCGAGTTAATGGAATCAATTTCCGGCGATAGGCTCAACGTGCCGATATGCGGTTTGTAGGGCAGCGTCACGCGGTCGCTCCAATAAACACTTTTTTCATCCACGTTGATTTTGCGCACGATCTCCGGCAGTGGATCGTTCAGCGTCGCTGTGTAATAGGTTCCGGTGAGCGCGCCGAATTCCGGGATCATGCAGCAGGTCCCCATCGGGTTCGAGCCCCGCGGAACCATGGTTTCGATATAGACCGCAATCACATCGCCCTTTTCCGCGCCTTCGATCATGATCGGGCCGTTTTGTGGATTGAGAAACGGCATCACCAGTTTTTCCGTCGGCTTATCCTGCTCGGTCTTGATGGCGCCTCCGAACGCGTCACGAGTTTCGACGACGACCCGATCGCCCGGCTTGATAAACAACACGGGATCGGAATACGGCCCTATGGTGTAGTGAAATTTGCCTTGCTTGGCTTCGGTGAGTTGGTGGGTCGCGCCGACTTTTCCTTTGGCAACGCCCCGGATATGCATAATCGAAGTTTTAAGCCAGTCCATGATTTTCGCCTCCCAAAAAATGTGTTGTTACACAGCTAAATAACGGCGCACCACGGCGGGGTCCGCCAATTTTTCCGGCGCAACTTCGTCGACGATCCGGCCTTTGTCCATCACGTAACAACGTTGCGCCATGTGCATAATCATGTCGACGTTCTGTTCGACAAACAGCACGGTCAATCCGATTTCCTTGTTGAGCTCACGAACATTTTCCGCGATCTGTTGCACGATGGAAGGCTGGATGCCTTCGGAGGGTTCGTCCAACAGCATCAGGTCCGGATTGCCGATCAACGCCCGTCCGATCGCAAGCTGTTGCTGCTCGCCGCCACTCATGGTGCCGGCCTTTTGCTCGCGTCGCTCGGCTAGGATCGGGAAGTATTTGTACACTAGATCCGTCAATTTGGCCGTCTTGTGACGGCTGATCAGATTGCCCATGAACAAGTTCTCAGCGACGGTTAACTGGGGAAACACTTCTCGGCCTTGCGGGATATAGCCCATACCGAGTCCCGCGCGTCGGTTGGCAGGTTCCGCAGTAACATCGCCGCCGTTGAACCAAATGCGTCCGGCATTACACGGCAACAGTCCGATCAGGCACTTCATCAAGGTCGATTTACCAACACCATTGCGTCCGATAATCGCGACGACCTCACCTTTATTAACGGTGAATTCCATGCCCTGCAAAATCGGCGTACTGCCGTAGCCGGTACGCGCACCCTTCACTTGGAGCATCTCGATACCGGCCATCAAACTTTCCCCAAATAAATGCGCGCGACGTCTTCGTTGTCGACGATTGCTTTCAGCGATCCTTCGACGAAGATCTTGCCGAAGTGCAACACCGTCACTTTCTGCGCAATTTGCCGAACAAAAGCCATGTCGTGCTCGATCACCAGAACGGTCATGCCCTGTTGGTTGAGTTGCTTCACCAATTCACCGGTTTTGAACGTCTCTTCGGGAGACATGCCCGCCGTGGGCTCATCCAATAGCAGTAGTGACGGAGACAGGGCAATGGCCATGCCGATCTCCAGCCATTGTTTCTGTCCGTGCGCCAAGTCACCCGCGCGCTTCGAGCGCTCGGACTGTAGGTCCAGCAGCGTCATCAGTCTTTCTAACTCGGTTTGCGAACGCTCTTTACTCATGCGGTGTTGTAAAGCGATGAGTAGATTTTGCGCAACCGGCAGATCTTCGAATATACCGGGTACCTGAAACTTAATGCTGATTCCCTTTTCGATGCGGCGATACGGCAATAGCTTGGTTATGTTTTCGCCGTTGAACCAAATCTCGCCGGAAGTCGGCGGATAGTTGCCGAGAATCAATTTGAACAGCGTGCTCTTTCCCGCGCCGTTGGGTCCGATCAAACAGCGCAGTTCGCCGGCCTCGATGCTTAAGTCCACGCCGTTGGTGGCGTGCAGCCCACCAAAGTGTTTGCTGAGATTTCTCGTTTCCAGGATCAAAGTCATGGCGGAGGCGAAGAGTCTGCAAGTTTCGGTTCCGGGACGTTGGCGGGCTGGTGGCTGTATCCTCCCCTAAGCCGTGCGATTTTTTTTGCCAGCGTGACCACGAAACCCTCTGGCGCCAGCATCACAGCCACCAATAAAATCAGTCCCATCAGGATCAGAGCATACTGACTTCCCTTGACTGCAAGCATCTGCGACAACCAGACCAGGAACACAGTGGCGACCAAGGTAGCGGTGAGGTCTTTTCTTCCCCCCGCCGCGGTCCATACAATCGGCAATGCAGCCGCCGTGAGTCCCATGGCAGAGGGCGTGATATAAGTGCCCCAGGTGGTGTAAAGCACGCCGCTCAAGCCCGCCAAGGCGCCGGCGATGATGAAGACAACCAGTTGATAGCGGCGTACGTCGTAACCTAGCATTTCGACACGGCTTGGGTTTTCCCGGATCGCCACCATGACGTTGCCAAAGCGCGAATTAACCAGGATGCGTAATCCAAGATACACAAACACCACTAGCGCGATCAGGAACCAGAATAGGGTTCGCCCTTCCAGGATAATTTCATCTTCACCCGGCCACGGAATCGTCAGCGGCGGCATACCCGACATACCGTTGAAGCCATTTAGGCGCGCTGCGCCGATGGCCCATTCCGGTCCCGCCGTTTGCGCCATGAAAGTCTCCAACACCAGCGTGACGGAGAGCGTGACGATACCGACAAACACATCGCGGATGCCGCCGTAAAACATGAAATAGCCGATAATCCATGCAACTATTGCGGCTAACGCCACGGCCAGTAACAGCGCTCCAAACGTCAACCCATAGTCGGCACCATAGTTGAGAGTGATGATGCCATACGTGTAGCCGGCGACACCAAAGAAGGCAGTTTGACCGAAACTCAAGATGCCCGTATAGCCCCACAACAACGACAGGCCCATGGCCATGAATACCCAGATGAAAAAGTAGCCGATGTTGTTTACCAGATACTCGCCCGCAAAGAATGGCAGGATCACGAGCGCCGGCACGACAATAGCGAAACTGAGCCAAAATCCGCGGCCATTTCCCAGAGTTTGAGGACCATTGAGCCGTGCGAACCAGCTAGCCATTGCCACCTCGGGAGAGTACGCCGCTCAGCCCCCTGGGCAACACTCGCACCACTAGTATCACGGTCACGAGCAATCCGATTTGGCCGATGGTTTGACCGAATGCGGCCCCAAGCCAACTTTGAACAATGCCCAATATTCCTGCCGCAGGCGCCGTACCGACCAGTGCGTTAGCGCCGCCAACCACCACCGTGACAAACGACTGCACGATAAACGCGCTTCCCATGGTTGGGACCGTGGTAGTGGTAGGCGCATAGAGTGCGCCGGCCAGTCCCGCCAGAGCGGCGCCGAGGCCGAAGGTGAGGCTGTATATCCTCCCCGTATCAACACCCAGCGCCTGCGCCATGCGCGGGTTCTGTATGGTGGCGCGAGCGCGCACGCCATACTTGGTTTTCATGAACAACAAATACAATGCAATTAGCGTCAACACCGCGATCGCCATCAGGACCACGCGATAAGTGGAAAACGAGTAGCCGCCGATGTTGAAGCTGCCAAATGGCGTCTTAATACCCTCGATTGAGGGCCCCGCGAATATAAGTGTTCCTTGCGTCACGATTAGGCTGATGGCCCAAGTCGCCACGATGGAATCGAACAAACGGTGATAAAGATGGCGGATGATCAACCGCTCCAAAATGACGCCGATGATTCCTGCCGCCAAGGCGCCGCAGAGCATACATAGCGGTAACGGCAAATTCAACCGGCTGGTCAACACCGTTACGTAGGCGCCGCACATGATGAATTCGCCGTGTGCCAGATTGATCACGCCCATCATGCCGAAGATGATGGCGAGCCCCATTGCGGAGAGTACGAGAAACGTAAACGCGTCCCCCCATTGATACAGAAAGGCGAAAAACTCAGTCAAGATATTTAGCCGCGAGTAGGTTGACGCCGCAATCAACCGAGGGAAGCGTCCAGCGAGCGAACGCTTCCCCCGATTTCTCCTTTGAGCTTACTTCTTCGGCAGATTGCTGGGTGTGTATTGCGAGTTATCGGCCTTCTTGGAAAGATCGCAGCCGACATCGCCCAGCCAGTAAGGCTTAATGTCGTTCCAGACTTTCGGAATTTTCACCGAGTGGTCGGCTTGGACATGCACCAAGTAAATCGTGTGGCTCTGGTGATGGCTCTTCGGGTCGATGCACACCTTACCCGACGGGCCATCGTGACAGATATCGCCGCCTTCCAAGGCTTTGGCAACGGCTTTTTTATCGGTGGTCTTGGCCTTCTCTACTGCCTTGGCATATAGGTACACGGCGGTATACGAGTTAGCGGCCTCTTGGTTGATGTACGGCTCTTTGGGAAATTTGGCGCGGAAGCGTTTGACAAAATCGGCGCTCGCGGGTGATTCGACTTCCTCAACATAATTCGCAGTCACGTACATGTCTTTTAATGCGGGCGGTTTGAAGCGCTTGTGCTCATAGGCTTGGCCGACATTCACCGAACTGCCCATGGGAATTCCGAGATTCGCGGCCGCTTGTTGCCCATAAAACGACGCCTGGTTGGCGCCCACCAGCAAGGTCATCAATACATCAGGTTTCGCCTTTTGAATCTTTTGTATGGTTTGACTGAATTGGGAAACGGATAGCGGAATAAACTCCTCCCCCACCATGGTCCCGCCATTCTGCTTGACGATATTGCGCACCCATTCCGCCGATATCTGGCCGAAGTTGTAATCGGCCGCGATGGTGTAAACCTTCTTGCCGTACTTCTCCATCATCCACGGCACCAGGGTGGAAAATTGCTGCTCTGGCACGGCGCCGGTAACGAACACATTCGAATCGCAAACACCCCCTTCATACTGATTGTTATAGAAGTACAGCATCTTGGCGCGATCCATGATGGGGCGGATTGCTTCGCGCGAGGCGCTGGAAAACGCGCCGAACACGACATCGACTTTATCTTGCTGGGTGATGCGCCGCGCCATTTCTTGGAAACGCGTGTTGTCCGATTGCGTATCGTAATGGATCACTTGCAGCGGACGGCCGAGCACACCACCTTTGGCGTTGATCTCTTCAACCGCAAGCTGTACCGCGTGAATTTTGGGAATCACCGCGATGGCAAAGTTGCCCGACTCGTCTTCGAGCAAGCCGAGTTTAATCGGATCGACGGCGTGGGCAGGATTGTTATTGATGCCGCTTAAGAGCGCGGCTGTTGCGATCAACGTGAATATGGAAGTTTTTTTGTTTACGAGCAGACGTTTCATCAGACACCCTCCAAAGAGTTAAGACGAATTACTGTTGCTACATAAAACGAGAATGTCGGTAGGCGATTCCTCCCTCCGACGGCCGTGTCTTGTTAGCACATGACACGAAGCCGATTCTATGCCAGGGACTGCCGCGCGGCAAGCGAACGATTAATTTTAGAACGTAGCTTGCGTATTCAGAGGTTTGGCGTAAGGAACGATAGTGTGATGCCATGTAAGGAAGTGCCGCACGCACGAAAATGTTCCGCCGTAACGATGCGAGCACCGTTAGCGTGAACACCAGAGCGCCGCGGGTTCAGCGGATCCGCTTGTCCTCGGCAATCATGCCGTCGACCAAATTGATATTCCGATCGCAACGCTCGGCCAAGCGCGGATCATGGGTGACGATGAGAAACGCCGTGGCACGCTCGCGATTGAACTGTCGCATTAGTTTGAAAATATCATCTGCCGAGTGTGTGTCCAGATTGCCGGTCGGTTCGTCGGCAAGCACCAGCTTCGGTGATAGCGCGAGCGCACGGGCGATCGCCACGCGCTGCTGCATGCCGCCGGAAAGTTGACCCGGTTTTTTGCGCACGGCATCTTTGAGGCCGACCGCTTCCAGCAGCCGCAATGCTTCATCGCGCCGCGCGGGCGTGTAGTCGCCATCGAGCATCAGCCCCGGCATCTGTACGTTTTCCAATGCATCGAACGCGGGCAGCAGATGATGGAACTGAAACACGAAACCGATGGTCGATAATCGAGCACGCGTCAGTTCATCGTCATTAGCCTGTGCCATCTCATTGCCGCTGAGGCGATATGATCCGCCACTTCCGTGCTCGAGCAGCCCGATAATATTGAGCAGCGTGCTTTTACCCGAACCCGAAGGCCCGATCAGCGCGGCGAATTCACCGGCTTGCAATGTAAGGCTCACGCCGTGCAGCACCTCCTGCTCGACCGGCGTGCCTGCGTTGTAGGTCTTGCGTATACCTTCGAGTTCAACCACGGGCGCGCCCACGTTCGACTAGACGCGAATGGCCTGCGCCGGGTCCAGGCTCGCGGCGCGGCGCGCCGGAACAATCGCCGCCAGCAAGCCGAATACGATTGCCACGGCGATCGCACCCAGGTAAAGTTCCGGCGTCCACGTTACCTTGAAAAATGCCGAACCATCCGGCGAACGCAACAGCCGGCTGCCGAGCGCCATCAAGCCGGTGCCCCCGATGCTGCCGAATATCGCGCCGGCAATACCGATGATCGCGCCTTGCATTAGGAACACGCGCAGAATGGCACTGCGCGCGGCGCCCATGGCGCGCAAGATGCCGATCTCTCTTTGCTTTTGCACCACCGACACCACCAGCACGCTGGTGATGCCGACCGCGACGATCACCGCGACGAAACTGCGGATCAACAGCGTCATAACGTTCTGATTGGCAATCGCGGTAAACAGTTGGCTGTTCGTTTCGATCCAGCTTTCAACCTTTTGATCCGTTTGATTACGCAGCAATTGGGCAAATTTTTCGGCGGCGAATACATCCCCGATCGCAATATCCAGGCTCGAGGCACCGCCCGCCAGATCGAGCAGCGTCTGTCCAGTGCGGAAGTTTACGTAGACATTGCGTCGATTCGCTTCGCGGTTGCCGGCGTCAAACAAAGCGCGCACGGTGAACGTATCCCCAGCAAAACGCGCGGTCTCAATGCGAATCTTGTCGCCCAGCCCAACGCCGAGATCTTGAGCGAGCTGGATACCGATGACCACGTCACCCGCGTTCAACAGCAACTGGCCGGCGATGATTTTCTCATCCAATTTGGTGACGCGCACATAGGGTTCGCGCTCGATACCATAGAGCGTGATCGCCTTGTCAGCTTCGCCGCGCCGCGCCAGAGCCGCGCCCGAAACCGTTGGCGCAGCCGCGCGAATGCCGGGCATCGCTGCGATGTGGGCAAGCAGCGGCTGCCATTGATCGATGGAACGCAGGCGCTGCGCACGTGCCTGCGCATTCGCGAGCGGGATCACTTCGCCCCGGCTGGACAATTGCGCGCGATTGATTTCGTCCGGCGGTCGAACGACGATGTGCGGCTGTGTGCCGAGCGTACGGCGTGCGAGGTCGGCTTGCAGCCCGGTCAGCATGCCGGTGATAAAAATAATCAGACTCACGCCAATCGTCGTACCACCCACAATCAGCGCAGTCTGCATGCGACCCTCGCGCAGAAAGCGCAGCGCCACTGTCCATTCGAATTTCATCATGGCTTAAGTTGCGTCATGCGTTCGGCGTCCAGAACGCGTCCTCGCACCCTCGCGCCCGGCACGATCGCGGCATTGACGATCACTTGCTCGCCCGCTTGTAAGCCATCGACAATCTCAACTTTGCCACCGCCCCTTAGCCCCAACCTAACGGCGCGGGTGGCAGCTTTGCCGGCGTTCACCGTGAGTACGCTAACGCTACCGTTTGCGACGCCACGCACGGCATTGAGGGGGACCACCAGCGCATTATCTTTACGCGCACCGACGATTTCCACCGATAGCGTCATGTCGGCACGCAAATGTGCCGGCGGCTCGGGCACGCGCAAGCGCGCTTCCACGGCACCGCGCTGCACGTCCACGCTGGGCGCGACGTAATACACCTCGGCTTTAAACTTGGCGTCGGGAAACGCATCGGCTGACGCGAGCGCAGCGTCGCCAGCCTTGACGAAGGGCAGATTCTTCTCGTCGATTTGCGCGGTGATGCGCGTCTCTCCGGCGGTGGCCAGAGTGAGTAATGTCTTACCGGGCTGCACCACATCGCCCGGCTCGACGGTGCGCGTCAATATGGTCGCTGCCGCGTCTGCACGGATCGTGGCTTGTGCGAGCTTGGCGGCAGCCAACTCACGGGCGGCAGTGGCTTCGCCCAATTTCGAGATCGCTTCGCGTGCCTGCACGCCACCTTGCTTCTGCGATTGCATTTGCGTGCGTGCGGATTCGTATTGGCTTTTGGCGACACGATAGGCTCGTTCTACTTCGTCGAGTTTGGATTGGCCGATGAAGCCGCTCGCGCGCAACTCGCGATTGCGTTTGAGTTCTGCTTGGTTCCACTCCATCGTGGCCTTCGCCTGGGTAAGCGATTCCGCCGCCGTAGCCAGTCCCAGTTCCGAAACGTTGGCAAGACGCGCTCGCGCACTCTGCTCGGCCGCTTCCGCTTGTTTAAGCGAGGCCGACAGTTCGCTGTGGTCCAGTTCGATCAACGTTTGGCCCACTTCGACCTTGTCGCCTTCACGCACCGCAACTTTGACCACACGCCCGGTGATGACGCTGCCGATTTCCACACGAGCCGGACTCATCACCCGGCCGGTGGCGACGACGGTTTGCACCAGGGACTGTTCGCGCACTTGCACCACGTCTACCTCCACGCCGCGCATACGCGTGACGCCGTAGAAGACGGCTATTGCTGCCGCGATGATCAACAGAGCGACCAAGAATTTATGTCGCGCGATAAATGGATTCATCGAATCACTCGCTTCCCGCCTGCAAACCTTTAAGCGCCATGTCCACACGCTGGGCGATGGCACGGTCACTCAACACGTCTTCGTCGAGGTCACCTGTTAATAATGGCGGAATGAAGCCTTCTGCCTGCGCCGCGGTCGCCATCATGATCGGCATCGCTACCGCGCCGCCGATGAAGGACATCGCTTGAAATAACGGCAAGCGGCGCAGAATACCGGTGCGTTGCGCCTCGCCGACCAACTCGGCCATCACGCCTAGATGGCGCGGAAAATTAGTGCGAAAAAATTGCCGCGCGATCGGCTCGCCAGCCATGGCGTCCGGCACCAGCCGCCTCAGTAAATGGCGGTTGTCACGCAGGAAACGTCCGAGCACAGTGACGGCCGCGCGCAAATTTTCCAGCGGCGGCCGTTCGACGTGAGCTTGAAACGTCAGTTGCGCGAACATTTCTTCGTACACCCCTTGCAGCACGATGGAAAGAAAGTTCTCGCGCGTCTTGAAGTGGTAATGAAACATGCCCAGATTAACCCCGGCGCGTTCGGTTAGTTGCCGTATGGAAAAATCCCGCGCGCCCGTCTCGGGCAAAAGTGCCCGACCGGTGTCTATAAGCAGTTGATCGATGTTACGGCTGGGACGCGGCATGGAATTACTATAAGATTGTATAATTAATCAGTCAAGTAGTTTTTATTTGTCTCGCCCGCCTCTGTAACCAATTGAAAATATGAAAAAACTATCAACGCTACCGTTTTAAAAGGAGGTTCGAATTCAAAATTCTTTGATTCTTGGGGGCCTTGTTTCGGACCGTTATGTCATATGCGCAGGCACCGGTTGTCGAGCGGGACCACAACGCAGCAACAAATACGTCCCGGCAGCATCGCCACGATCCACAACCAGCTTTACTCATAGCCGACCATGCCGTGAGAGCCGCATCCCTATTGCCTCTTGGCAGGCCATGTTTTTTGTGAATTAAAGCACCAGGACGTCTCATTCAGCGCGAGCGACGGGCTTGCCGCATTTGTTATAATCGCGGTTTTATCGCTGTCGAGCGCCTCCATGCAAAATAAATTCCTGCCGAGTAAAAAGATCACTTCATTCCATCCGCCACAACGCACGCTGATGGGCCCCGGTCCGTCGGAGATCAATCCGCGCGTGCTCGCCGCCATGTCGGTGCCGGCCATCGGCTATCTCGATCCGGTGTTTGTCGAGATGATGGACGAGCTGAAATCGCTGTTGCGCTACACCTTCCAAACCAACAACATGCTGACGTTCCCGGTTTCCGGTCCCGGTTCGGTGGGCATGGAAATGTGCTTCGTCAATTTGGTTGAGCCGGGCGATAAAGTAGTCGTCGGCCGCAATGGCGTGTTCGGTGGCCGCATGATTGAGAATGTTGAGCGCACCGGTGGTAAACCCATCATCGTCGACGACGAATGGGGCGCGCCGGTCGACCCCAACAAAATCGAAGATGCGCTGAAGAAAAACCCGGACGCGAAAATCGTCGCCTTTGTTCATGCGGAAACGTCTACCGGCTGCGAATCCGACGCCAAGACGATTTCCGAAATCGCCCACAAACACGGCTGCCTGGTGATTATGGATGCGGTGACATCACTCGCGGGAACGCCGGTGCGGGTGGACGAATGGGGCATCGACGCGGTGTATTCCGCGAGCCAGAAATGTTTGTCCTGCACGCCGGGCTTAGCGCCGGTCAGCTTCAACGATCGCGTCATTGAGAAGGTGAAATCGCGCAAAGCGAAAGGCCAAAGCTGGTTCATGGATTTGAGTTTGCTGCTCGGTTATTGGGGCGACACAACGCGAACCTACCATCACACGGCGCCGACCAATTCATTGTTCGCGCTGCATGAATCGTTACTCGTATTGCGTGAGGAAGGCCTGGAAAATTCCTGGGCGCGCCACATGCGCCACCATCTCGCATTGAAAGCCGGCTTGGAAGCATTGGGCCTGAAATACCTGGTGAAAGAAGGTCATCGCCTGCCGCAGATGAACGCGGTATATTGCCCGACCGGTATCGACGAAGCGTTGGTGCGCCGCACATTGCTGACCGAATACAACCTGGAAATCGGTGCGGGCCTCGGCCCACTCGCCGGTAAGATTTGGCGCTTTGGTTTGATGGGCTATTCGTGCAAACCGGAAAATGTATTGCTGTGTTTGTCGGCGCTGGAATCATTGCTCGCCGATTTGGGCATGCCGATCGAAGTCGGCCAAGCGGAAGTCGCCGCGCATCACGCGTATGCGAAGCATCCGTCGCCGCTGCGTCGTAATATGCAAAAACCGAAAGTTGTTTCGGGTTGAGCGCAGATTGAATTGTGTTAAACAAAACAGGCCGCAGTCGCGGCCTGTTTTGTTTCGCACTTGACTCCTCCCTTTTTTAAAGGGAGGCGGGGAGGGACTTAGCGGCGGTGACCCTGCGACATCGGGATTTTATGCGCAGCTAAATCCCCCTTAATGCCCCCATTAGAAAAGGGGGACGCGCCGATGAAGCGCCACTTAGGCTTCAAAATATGGGAGGGCATCATGGATTATGAACTTTACTACTGGCCATCAATTCAGGGGCGCGGCGAATTCGTGCGCCTCGCGCTGGAAGCATCCAAGGCGGATTACATCGACGTTGCGCGCGAGTCCGGCCCTGGGATGGGCGTTGCTGCCATGATGCCATTGCTTGCCGACAATACCCTTAAGCACCCACCCTTCGCACCGCCGTTTTTGCGCAGCGGCAGACTGCTCATTGCGCAGACGGCGAATATTTTGCAATACCTCGGGCCACGCCATCGCTTGGCGCCAAATTCCGAGGCGGGTCGGCTGTGGGCGCATCAGTTGCAATTGACCATTGCCGACTTTGTCGACGAGGCGCACGATACCCATCATCCCATCGCCAGCAGTCTTTACTACCACGATCAATTGCCGGAGGCGAAGCGCCGCACTAAACATTTCTTGGCCGAACGCGTTCCGAAATATCTTGGCTATTTCGAGAACGTCGTTAGCACGAATGGGAAAACCGGTTATAGCATCGGCCGTTCATTGACCTACGTCGACCTTTCGCTATTCCAAATCATCGCCGGTCTGCGTTACGCATTTCCGAAAACCATGAAACGTTCGGAAAAAAAATATCCCCATCTGATCGCGCTACATGACCGCGTGACCAATCGGCCACCGGTGGCGGCTTACCTCAATTCAGCACGGCGCATTCCATTCAATGAGAGTGGCGTATTTCGCTGTTACCCGGAACTGGAAGCGTGAACCGATAAGATGGCCGACGACCCATCGCTAACCGTTCCCACCTCGAACAAAGACCTATTTGTCACGTTCACGCGCATGGCGTTGCAAGGCTTCGGCGGCGTGTTGCCCATTGCACAACGCGTGCTATGCGAACAAAAACGCTGGCTGTCGAAAGAACAATTCGTCGAGATTCTCGCCCTAGGCCAAGTGCTGCCGGGGCCCAACGTCTGTAACGTCGCGCTGATGGTCGGCGATCGTTTCTTTGGCTGGCGCGGCGCATTCAGCGCCCTCGCAGGCATGATGACAGTGCCCTTGGTCATCGTCCTCATCATCACCGCACTCTATGCCGAATTCGCCAGCAACCCCATGGTCGCCGGCGCGCTCAGGGGCATGGGCGCCGTGTCGGCCGGTTTGATTATCGGCAGCGCGCTCAAGCTCATTCCCACGCTACAGCGCAATCCCATGGGCTTGCCCGTCTGCGCGCTGATCGCAATCGTTACCTTCGGCTCGGTCGCGCTGCTACGCTGGCCGTTGGTCTGGGTGCTGCTCGGACTCGGCGTGGCAGCGTGTTGCTACGCGGCGATTAAAATCAGCGTCGGCAAATCGACTCTATGATCGCGGTGGATTGGCTCGCCCTATTCGGGCATTTTCTATTGTTCTCGCTGCTCTCTATCGGCGGCGCGATCACTGTTGCGCCGGACATGCATCGCGTCCTCGTCGATCGCATGGGCCTACTCACCGACCCGCAATTCAACGCCGCCATCGCCATTGCGCAAGCGGCGCCAGGGCCGAATATTTTGTTCGTCGCGGTGATGGGCTATCAAGCCGCCGGCCTGCTCGGCGCCGCAACGACGCTGATCGGCGTCATGCTCCCCTCCACCACGCTGGCCCTCGCCGCCGCGCGCTGGGGCCACGCACGCCGCGACCAACTCGCGCTACGCGCGTTTCGTTCCGGCATGGCGCCGATCGTCATCGCGTTGCTAATTTCAACGGGGTGGATACTCTCCGCGCAAGCGCCGGGATGGCATCACGTGTTGTTGACTATCGCGTCAGCCATCGCAGTATGGCAAACCCGCATTCATTTGCTGTGGTTGATCGCAACGGGTGGAATCGTCGGCGCGATGGGCTGGCTGTAAAGCCTTCGAATCGCGCCACCTATTTATCGATCGAGCCAGACGCCAATGGCCCGAGGCCAGTGGCTAGCCTAGCCCGAATATTTCACCGTAGTAATTGAAAAGAGGTCGGCGTTCCGTCTGTAAGCCGCGTTGATAAAGGTGTCGAAGCCAATCATTACGCAAGGAACGCCGATGCCAAATTGTAC
>JBKJHT010000155.1:0-7582 GCA_046598945.1 Burkholderiales bacterium
CGATCGGCCAAAAGCATCCTCGCCGGCATTGAACTGATGCAGATCATACGCAAAGGGCAGGTGATAACGAACAGCATCAAATTTATGTCCTTTGCCGAGCAGTTTTATGCCTTGCCGCGATAACTCCCTCTTGAATCACAAAACGCAGACCGCCTCGACTTACGCTCCCCCTTAAAGGAACCCGGAAGCGTGTGGTTGTTGCTCACCGTGCGAATATGGGCGCTTGGCATGGTGCTGGGGTTCGGGTTCTTGTTGCTGGTATCGTTGCTTGCGAGCGCGGCATTAGCGGCGCTGGGGAAATGGTGGTCAGGATGGTTTGGCGGCTGGCAATTGATACTACAAGTGATTAATTTTATCGTGTCGTTCGGATTGATCACCACCACCTTCGCGATGATCTATAAATTGCTTCCGCGTGTCAGCATCGCCTGGCGCGATGTTTGGATTGGAGCGGCGTTAACCGCGCTGCTATTCACCCTTGGCAAATTCCTCATCGGAATGTATCTGGGGCGAAGCAGTATCGCCTCGGGTTTTGGGGCAGCCGGTTCGTTGGTGATTTTATTGCTATGGGTTTATTATTCCGCGCAGATATTTTTACTGGGCGCTGAATTTACCCGAGTATCCGCGCAGCACCGTGGTGCGCACGCCTCAGACCGGAATCCCACGCTCTCCCACCCGTTGCCAAGCGCCCGCGCAGCCGTAGCGAGAATTGCGGCGCCCGGAGAATAGCCCACTCCGTTCGGATTCGACACGGTGGGTTTTAAGCGCTGACGCGACACACGCCGACGCTGCCACAAAGTTGGTCAAACGAACGTCGTCTAAAAGAATCGCTGTGTTGCTCAGCATTGGTCTATTGGGCGCGGCAATCGGTCGCCGCTTTGCCAAGTCCCCTAAACCGTTAGGGGCTTATTGGCGACGAGAGTAGCGAAACCAGATTGAAGTGGAGCCGCAAGCTTGCAACGGGATGGCATTCGCCCAAGCCGTGGTCGACGAACTGCGCAAACAGCACATTATCGTGCCGGCGGCGGCAGCGATCGAACGTCTCTGTGCGGAAGTATCGACGCGAGCGCAACGCAAGTATTGGGGTCACCTCAAGAAAAGGAAATTTACGCACGTTAAGGCATGACTATGGAGATTTAACGGGCCGTAGCGGCCGGAATCTCCCTTTCGCCACACGCTTGTTAGCGTGCCAGACGTAGTCTCCCGTCAGGTTGATATGTTCCCAGCCCAGCGGAGAGACATGGCGCGATAGCGCTGATTTTCGTAGGAACGGTCACGAATCTCGCCTAGCCGATGGAAGAACACCGCGCGGGCTAAAGTATTTCGCGCCTCGCCTTTATTCAGTCCGGTATTCACGCGCCGGCGTAATGCCGGATCCCGCAACCACGCCAGTTCAAACAGCGTGCGTTCGATCCGCCCGAACTCCCGCAGCGCTACAGCCAAACTATTTTGCCGCGGATATGCGCTTAGTTTTCGCATCATGAGCGAAGCCGTCACCGTGCCATGCTTGATCGACGACCCCAATCGCAGAATTTCCGGGAACTGCTGTTCAATGAGCTTTTGGTTTAGGGGCGCGCCGATGATGGATGCGAGTGCCGGCCATTGCGATGCCTTACCCGGAACGTAGAGGCGCTTGTCGGCAAGATCGCGGATGCGCGGCGCGAACCGGAAACCCACCACATGGAACAGCGCAAATACGTGATCAGTAAAGCCCGCCGTGTCGGTGTAGTGTTCTTCAATTCGCAAATCGGACTCGTGATACAGCAACCCGTCGAGAACGTGCGTGGCGTCGCGCACCGTGGCGTTGATCACCTTGGTGTGAAACGGCGCGTATTGGTCCGAGACGTGGGTGTAAAACAGCACACCCGGCTCGTTGCCGTACCGCGCATTGACCTGGCCTGCCGATCCGCCATGGCCGCCGGCACGATAACGCTGGCCGTCCGAAGACGAGGTGGTGCCTTCACCCCAATATTTCGCAAAGGGTATCCGGTGCTGGTGGTTCACCAATTCGGCGAGCGCCTTGCTGTAGGTCTCGTCGCGGATATGCCATGCCACCAGCCACGACAGCTTGGCAAGGCTGGTGCCGGGACAGGCTTCGGCCATTTTTGCCAGGCCAAGATTCAAGGCATCCGACAGGATAGCCGTCAACAATAGCGCGCGATCTTTTGCAAAGTCGCCGCTCTTCAAATGGGTAAAGTGGCAGGTGAAATCCGTCCACTGATCGACTTCAAGTAGCAGATCGGTGATCTTGACGTGCGGCAGTAGATGGTAAGCACGCTGTTTCAATGCTTCGCCTTCTTCCGGTGTTTCGTTGTCGAGCGGCGAGACCTTCAAACCGCTATCCGTCAACTCCGCGTCTGGTAGACCACCGGCGGCGGCCAATTGATTAACTTCGTCCAACGTTTGGCGTAACAATTCCAGGCGCTCATTGAGATAGGTGCTGCCTGTTGTGATAATCGCCACGCCCAGCCGATCGTCGGCCTGGCGCTGGGCAAACTCGGTGCGCGGCATCAGATAGTCATCAAAGTCTTTAAACTGGCGGCTACCGACGACTGCGACATCGCCGGCGCGAACGGCATTCTTAAGTTCCGACATAGCGCATAGCTCGTAGTATTTGCGATCGATGCCGCCTTCCTTGAAGACAAAGGGTTGCCAGCGTTTGCGCACAAAACCGGTCGGCGCATCCGCCGGTACCTTGCGATCGCCACTTTGGTTGAGTGCTTTGAGTGTCGCGATCGCGTCGACGATATCCTGCACCACCGGCGCCGCTCGAAACTCGAAGGTCTCCAGCAACGCTGGCTCATAGCGTCGCAGTTGTGTGTAATGGTCGGCAACAAGCGCCAGATGATCAAAGTTTTCATCACGAGCGAGTTGCTCGGCTTCGAGTACGCTCTCCGTAAAGCGTTCCCATGAAACTACTGCCTCGATGGCCGTGTAGGGGTCCGCTTTGGTTTTCTTGGCGTCGATCAAGGCGGTGCCTACTTTGGCCAGCATGCGCACTTTATCGTTGACGCTCTTGCCCGACGCGGCAAAGGTTTTCTCGTACTTGTGCTTGGCTTTGGTAAAGAACGAGCCGATCAGGCGATCGTGCAAATCGAGAATTTCGTCGGTGAGCGTCGCTGCGGTGTCGATCACGATCGCGACGAGCATGGCGTGACGCCGGTCGATTTCGTAATCTGCGATCTGAAACGCAGCGGTCTGCGCGCCTTCTCGCACCAGCCGCAGCAAGCGATTTTGATGAACGGTACGGCCAATGTCAGCGGGAAGTCCCAGCGCACGAATGGCCTTGAGTCGCGCGATGTGGTGGAGTATGGCCTTGGCGCTCGCCGCGCCGGGTGATTGGCGTAACCAAGCAAGTGTACTGACCGGTCGATCTTGGGCTCTTTCCAGAAGCTGGTCGAGTGCCGTGCGTTGCGTGTCCGTGAGCGTGGCGGTCGACAATTTAAATACTTGCCGTTGGGCTCGGGTCGAGACTTCCGCGCAGAGACGTTCGATCGCCGCCACGGGCGGCACGATGATGCGCTGCTTGCGCAGTTCGTCGACCACGGCTTGGGCGAGTGCCATCCCGTTGGTCGTTTGCATGGCGATCGGCAACAGCCAATCGGCGATCGCACGGTAGAACGTGCGGCTAAACTGGACGAGCTGCAGACGTTCGATGATTTCCTGCAAATGCTCGCGGCGTGTCTGGTCGCGCTCCGCGTAAACATCCCACATGGAAGTCGACAGATTTAACTGCGCGGCCAGCATGCCGAGTAACGGCGGATAGGGACGTTCGTCCCGCGCCAATACCCGGCTTGGATACCACAAATATGCCATTTGAACGGCCACGCCCAGACGGTTTTGATCGCCGCGATGCTGGCGTACGAATGCGATATCGGCTTTGGACAGGGTGTAGCGACGAATTAGTTCGCCCTCGTCGCTAGGCGGGGCCACTAACTCAATGCGTTGCGCCGAGGTGAGCAGTTCGCGGCGCGGCACACGCGTGTCCTACGCTTTGCGTACCGCTGCCGTATTGTGGGCCTGGGCGAGCAGCCGGGAGATCGTTGCCGGATGAACATTGAACAGGCGGGCGGCATCGGCAGCCGTTTGTTTGCCCTTAGTTACCATCCGTACGATCTCTGCCTGCTGCTGCGGCAACAGCTTGGGCCGGCGGCCACCGATGCGACCTTGCTTGCGGGCCGACTCCAGTCCTGCCTTGGTGCGCTCGCGCAGCATGGCACGTTCGAATTCGGCGAATGATCCGACCATTTGCATCATCATCCGGCCCGCTGCAGTGGTGGTGTCGATTGCTTCGGTGAGACTGCGGAACCCGGCTTTCGCTTCGTGAATGTGTTCCATGAGCATGAGCACGTCGCGCAGTGATCGAGATAACCGATCAAGCTTCCACACCACCAGCACGTCGCCTTTGCGCAGTTGATCAAGCAACTTGCGCAACTCCGGGCGATCCCAGCGGCCACCGGATGCCTTTTCACGGAAGATGCGTTCACAGCCCGCCGTCTTGAGTTTGGCGGTCTGGGTAGCCGTATCCTGTTCGTTGGTTGAAACCCGTGCGTAGCCGATAAGCATGATTGCAGAAAGGTATTGCCGATGGATTCAATATCGCAATACCTTAACGCAATGCGCCAAGCCGCGCCAGCACGTAGTCAGCGTTTTATTGCGTAAACGTTCGTTTGCGCAAGTCGCAGCCCGTGGGACCTATTCATCGACGATCATGTCTTAACGTGCGTAAATTAATGGGATGGACTCCCTCACCCCAATTGACATGGGTTATGCCAAAGTGGAGGCTGGGTTAATTCACACAACGAGAGAAGGAGTCTGAAATGAACATGACGACCATTGGTTTGGATTTAGCGAAGAATGTGTTTCAAGTACACGGTGTCAATCGGCACGGCAAGATCATGGTTCGCAAAGCCTTGCCGCGCGCCAAAGTGGCGGAATTTTTCGCGCAACGGACGCCGTGCGTGGTGGGAATGGAAGCCTGTGCCAGTGCGAATTATTGGGGGCGAACGCTTGAGAAATTCGGCCACACCGTTCGACTCATGGCGGGACAGTTTGTGAAGCCCTACCGTAAGAACGACAAGAATGACGCCAACGATGCCGAGGCAATTTGTGAGGCGGTCAACCGGCCCAACATGCGGTTTGTTCCTATTAAATCCGTTGAACAACAATCCGCGCTGATGCTACATCGAATCCGCAGCCTGGCGGTCAGCGAGCGCACCGCACTGGTCAATCAAATGCGCGGGCTGTTTGGGGAGTTTGGGGTCGTGTTACAACCCAGCCTGACTCGATTCCGCCGCGGCATCAGCGACATCTTGGAGGATGCCGAGAACGGCATCCCCATGCCGGCGCGGCATTTGTTTGCGGATTTGTATGGGCGCTTTCAACAACTCGACGCCAAAATCAATGAATACGACAAGCAAATTGAACGGATGGCTGTCCAGAGCGAAGCCGCTCAGCGGCTACGTAAACTGGGCGGCGTGGGCGCGAAGATTGCTACGGCCGTGATTGCCAGCGTCGGCGACGCCAAGCTATTCAAGAATGGGCGACAGTTTGTCGCGTGGCTCGGCCTCGTCCCCCGACAGCATTCCAGTGGCGGCAAGGCACGGTTGGGGCACATCAGCAAACGCGGCGATGCCTACTTACGGACGTTGCTGATTCACGGCGCGCGGGCAGTGCTGCGTGTAGCAGACAAACGCAAAGACCCGCAGACGCTATGGGCCGTTCAGGTTAGGGAGCGGCGCGGCAACAACATCGCCGCCGTTGCGCTGGCCGCCAAGATCGCCCGGACGATATGGGCGATGCTCAGCAAGGGCACCGAATATCGGGCCGCAGCGATTTAACTTTACGTTTTTGACAACGGCAACCGCAAAGGAGTAAGTCACCCACCGACGATTGCAAGCAGTGTGATGATGATGGCAAACAGGTCAGACCGACGTTGACAGAACCTGTAAACGGATAGGGCCGCAGTTGAGGTCGCTAAAATTTACGAAGAGGGGTCAACGTGCGAATCTCCATCAGGGCCATGGGGCAGGAAATAAGCAAGCCCTTCAACAGGCCGAATGTATTCCTGCAATCCATGCCTGTTACCAAAATCATTGCGCTTGCAAAACCGAGGGAGTCCATGTATTCCGTTTCGTGTCTTCTCCTCTAGTTGATTCGTTGGCCGTCTCTAAAAATGACACGAATACTGATTCCATTCGCTTCCGTCATCATACCGTCACCGTGTCTCTTGTTATCTTTAAACTCCCCATCATAGCGTTGACCATTTCCTGTTGTATAGATGCCATGGCCATCGCGTTTCCCATCCTTATAGATTCCATTGTATCGATCACCACCCGCAGCGATCATTATCCCTTCCCCTTGTAGAATGCCATCCACGAAACGACCTTCATACGTTAAAACTTCCTTTCCATTAATCAGCCATCGTGCGATTCCTTCGCCGTTTGCAAAGCCATGCAAACACTCCCCGGACCAATTCACATTTTCGTTGGACTGAAGATTAGGTTTCCAGGCTTTACAGCCAGTTCGATGATCCGTTGCCATCTGTAGTTCTTCAGCCAAGTCGGATCGGGTTGGTGCTTTGATAACGTGAGCCGATTGAGGTACTTGCTCTTGGGCCTGCGCCTGTGGTGCAACCGGTGCTGTTCGAATACCTTCCTCTTGAGGCTCATTCTTATTTGTATCCTCCGGTTGAGCACTCACACCGGCGGGTGAAATCTGTTGGTTCGACTGGACAGGTGGGGCTTGCCTAGGCGAGGGCATGGGGGACACTACCCTAATCGGCGGGCCAGGGGGCATTGCAAGGGATAGCAGCGCGGCAGGCGCCCCGGTGACGGAGGCTGGAGTGCCCTGAAGGATCGTAGTGAAAACGGACTCGCCGGGAGGAAACGACTGAAGTCTTCCCGTGCGTCTCGTGAAGTCGAGTTCGAGCATGGCTGGGACGGCCTGGTATTTCTTCCCCCGCCACCGAGATTGTGGCGCTGCACGACACCCCGGCCGACGTGGTCTGACAGGGCTCCAAGCGCGCAATCGCCCGCGGCTCAGACGATGTTATACCGAAGATGGATCTGTCGTGGAACTTGACCGCCAGCCGACCGTCACCTTCCAAGGTCAACCTGGCCGTCTGATGTTTTCGATCTGTGATTGCGGTCCAGTCTTGCGACCACGCGCTAATTGCTACTGGTTTCGCTTGCCTGTCATAAGCCACCCGCCCAACGTGCAAACCAGCGAGCAGCAGGGCGGCACAAGCGGAAACAAGCACGAAATCCATTATTGTTGGTAGTACGTAGCTTGGCGCAGCATATGCCCCGAGCGTAGAGGCAACTTCCGGCCCGTTTAACGACAGTGCAGCGGCGACCCTCGCGACGTCCGCGCGCAGTCGCTCTGATAACTCGCCCGCAGCGATATGCCGTGCATTGGAGCGCCTTCTCACGTAGCGCGCGACCGCGAAGACTACGATGCCCGCAAGACTGGATTTACCCCGAATCAACGGACGGATGATGACTTGATTTCTCAAGTCGTTTGAACGGTTTCTAGATTAATATCTTCGTCCTTTTGTAAGTCTACGATAGATTGCATGAACTGA
>JBKJHT010000180.1:0-30841 GCA_046598945.1 Burkholderiales bacterium
CTATTCGATATTTGGCTTCCAACGCGTCGGCGATTTACTCTGGGCCGCGGGCGATGCCGGCGCGCGTGGATTTTTGCTGGGCGCGACGGCGGGCCGCACCACGCTCTCCGGCGAAGGCTTGCAGCATGAAGACGGCCACAGTCATGTGCTCGCCAGCACCGTGCCGAATTGCGTCTCCTACGATCCGACGTTCGGCTATGAAGTCGTCGTCATCATTCAAGACGGTATGCGCCGCATGCACGAAAATGGCGAAAACGTTTTCTACTACGTCACCGTGATGAACGAAAACTACACCCAACCGGAAATGCCGAAAGGAGCGGAAGAGGGCATCCGCAAAGGCCTGTATCTGTTGCGGCAAATTGAGCTTGGAAAAAAATCGCTACGTGTGCAACTCTTGGGCAGCGGCGCCATCCTGCGCGAAGTCATCGCGGCCGCGGATTTGCTCGCAAAAGATTTCGACATCGCCAGTGACATCTGGAGCGCCACAAGCTTCACCGAGCTGGGCCGCGACGGCATGGCCTGCGAACGTTGGAACCGCATGCATCCGGAAGCCGTGCCACGCTTGCCTCACGTGGCACAGTGCCTGGCGAAGCACACTGGCCCTGTCATTGCGGCCAGCGACTATATGCGCGCCTTCCCCGAACAAATTCGCCCGCACCTTTCGCAGCGCTTCGTCACGCTAGGAACTGACGGATTCGGCCGCAGCGACACCCGCGCCAACCTGCGCGAATTCTTCGAGGTGAATCGTCATCATGTTGTGATCGCCGCGCTGAAAGCGTTGGCGGATGAAGGAACGATCGAGAAGAAAAAAGTGAGTAACGCGATTAAGAAATATGGTGTGAATGTAGCGAAGCCTATGCCTTGGGCGCCCTAAACGTTGCCGCTGTATTTTCAGGTTGGTTGGTGGATCAAAGCGTGGCATAAAGACCAATGCTGCCAGGGGCTGGCCTAAGGCCACCCGCGTAGCGTTGGATCCACCAAACAGATCGCGATAGCGGGTAGTGTTTGATCATCCTGGTGGATCCGCTACGCGTGATCCACCCTACCGACTAATGTAAAACTGGTAAGCCGTCGTCCCCGCGAAGGCGGGGATCCAGTGTCTTTGTTGTACGGCGCTGAATTCCCGCCTTCGCCGGAATGACGCTGCGACATTGGTGCGATCGATCAGCGCGTGGAACAAATTTGGCCCGAGGCGCGTCGCTACCTGCGGAATACCCATTATCCATGCGGCTTCCAGGGCATTTGTCGAACAATGTTTGGTCGCCCCTTAAGTTCGGGGATGTTTCAACGGCTGGCATTTTTCGGTATAGTTGTGCGGTCATCGTTATTACTTCGCATGGCTTCCTGCCAAACGCATTGGCATCTTTATCAAATCTCAGGAGAAATTACATGAAACAACTTTTTGCGACTGCTTTTATTGCAGTAGCGCTGGTGGGCTGTTCGTCCATGGAACACAAAGCCGCATCCGGACTGACCTCGAACAAATCGGTCGAAATCAACGCGGCGCCCACAGTCGTGTGGGACATTGTGAAAGGCTTCGACGGGCTCAATAGGTGGCATCCGGCTTTTTCGGGTGATGTATTGCAAAAAGGCGCAAACGGCCAGGTCGGCGCGGTGCGTGCAGTCACACTGGATGGCGGTCCAACGTTCACCGAAGAATTGACTGCCTACAATGACGCGAAAATGACGTACTCGTACAAAATTATCGAGTCGCCGCTGCCGATCGACAAATACACGTCCACTATGACGGTGACCCCGAAAGGCAGTGGCTCCGTAGTCAATTGGGTTGGCAATTTCATCACCAAAGCCGGCTCGGGAAAAACCGACGCCGATTCGCAAGGCCTAATCGACGGCGCTTATCAAGCGGGCCTGGATAACGTCAAGAAAATGGCCGAAGGGAAGTAAGGAATATGCATTCGGCGCGACGGTTGTTGCGCCGAATGTTTCAATCGAGCGATGCAGTGCGCATCGCCGTCGTACGACATTTTTCTGAACTGCCGCCACTAGCCACAACCCGCTTGCTTCCTGGCACGGCAAGGCTCGAAACACAATATCCATGCGGCTTTCGGGGCACTACAATCCTCGATGAGCGTTCGATTGCACGGTTAACGACTACTCGTTAGAAACCATTTTCATCACGCCGCTCAAGAAAATGATCGGGATCCATTATGTGTCATGCGCACGAGTGCGGCGCACACCTTCGTAACCGTCCATTTTCGGAATCTGCATATCGACCAAAATAAAGTCTGGCGCCGCACTGAGAAATTGACGATCGCCCACTTCGCCATCGCGCGCTGTAATGACTTGATGTCCCTCGATTTTGATGATTTTGGACGTGAGCATCGGCAGCGTGTCAAACTTTCATACGCATTTAGCTCGGTACGTTAGGCTGGTCGAACTTTTCCTATTTTCAAAAATTGACCACGACAGCCGGATTCCGCCGGCCGTCCCCAGCGGCGGCGTTTCGATTGTCGATGGTCGCGACGAACAATGGTCTGGTCGGTCGCCCCGCGTTCGAGGACGGGCCCGAGGTATTTAGCCGGCTCGAGAAGATTGATGCGACTGGTTATTTGCCCGATAACGCATTGCGAACAGCCGCGACAAATTGAGCGTCGCTCGTGGCCGTGCTGCTGCTTTTTGCAATGATGCGCCCATCGGGTGAGACTAAGGTGAGTATGGTTGAGTGATTAAATTCTTTGTCGCGCAGTTGGCGATATTGCACACCGAGAAGTGCCGCAATTTTTCTCACGTCGCCTGCGTGCGCGCGCGCGAGTGACCAACGGGACAGGTCCAACCCACGTTTCTCAGCGAGGCTCGCGAGCACTTCAGGATTGTCTCGTTCTGGATCAACGCTCACGAGTAACACGTGCAATCTTGCGCGTTCGTCTTTGCTCAAACCCGCGTCGATGCGTTTTAACGTTTCGATGGTTTTTGGGCAAACGTATGGACACGATGTGTAGAACATGGTGATGATTTGCACCTGTCCGGCGAAAGATGCAAGACGCATTTCTCGTCCGTCTTGTAGGGTCAGCGGCGCATCGAGCCGATAGATGGAGTCAGACGGCAAATTAGCTGCTATGCAACTAGTCGTAAACGACGCGAGTGCGACAACGGTAATAAATATTCGCTTCATCGGACGACTTTTGGGGCATTGATTGCGCAGCGGAATCCCAAATTTCGAGTTGTGTAATTCGCCTGCAATGAAGAAAGCATCGCCACGCGCATCAGTACTGCATAGTTTTCGCGATCGTTAACCGACAGCGCTCCAGCGCCACAGAATTTCGCGAGGTCGGGATCGCCTTGCTCGCGGTTATCGGCGGATACCATGAGTGCGTTGAAATCTTCCACCCACTCCCATACTAACCCGTGTAAATCGTAGACACCGTAGACGTTCGGTGGTGTCGCGCCAACCGAACTAAGCACAGCATTGGAAGGACGGCTGTACCAGCCCAACAGTTTCTGGCGCCATGCGGGATCGCCTCGGGCGTCACGCACACGCTCATCGGCAGCAGCCGCAAACTCCCATTCATGCCAGGTCGGAAGCCGCATGCCCTGCGCTTCACAATAGGCTAGCGCGGCGAACCAGCTTACCTGCATGACAGGCTGATCAGGTCCCACAGTGGGCCCCAGTTTTAGGGCCGAATGCCAGTGCTGCAAATAATTGCCATCGACAAAAATTCCGGCGGCGCGTCCACGTTGCCAATCGGCGTGTTTACGTACAAACGCGAGGAATTCTGCATTAGTCACCGGCTTGCGACTTAAACGAAAGCGTGCCACTGCGACTTCGGGCTGTGCTGGATCCGCAGGTAGAACTGAGCGCAAATTGCCACCGGGCACAGCGACATAGTCTGCGCTGCGGCCAGCATTCGCATCTGCTGTCGCTAGGATTACTGCGGCGGTGACGACTGTAATGCACTCCGCGAACGTCAATCGGCCGCACCTTTCGGACGGGGTGTGGATTGCCGCACTTTAGCAACCTCCTGCGCGGTGACGCGCCCGCCCGGATTTCCCCAACTGTTCAGTGTGTACGAGAGAATATTAGCGACTTCGTCATCGTTCAATTGACTCATTGGCGGCATGACCGAGTTGTAATTCTGACCATTCACCGTAATCGGCCCACTTAGGCCATTAAGCACGACACCGATGGCACGTTTGGAATCGGCGGCGAGATAGTCTGACTTGGCTAGAGGCGGGAACACATTCTGAACGCCAGCGCCGTCGTTTTGATGGCACACGGAGCAGGCGCCGTTAAACAAAGTCTCTCCGGCTTTGACCTGTTGTTCGAGCGTGAGTGAACCGCTGGCGGTGGCTTGCGCTGCTTCGGTGATTGGTTTCGCGTCGGCAACCTTATCACCGAGGTAAACATTATCGATTTCCTTACCCGAGTAGATCGCCTTGTTTTCCGCGCCATCGATCTTGAGCATACCCAGCGCACCTTTGTTAAACGCGCGAAATATCGAGTGATCCAACAGGATATAAGTGCCCGGCACCTCTACCTTGAATTCAACGATGGCCGAGCCACCCGCCGGGACGATGGTCGTCTGCACGTTCTCCTGGTAACGCGTGCCGCCCTCGGTAAATACTTTGTCGAAAATTTCGCCGATGACGTGGAACGAACTCACCAAGTTGGGGCCGCCATTGCCGACATACAATCGCACGGTCTCCCCGACGGACGCCTTCAAGGCCTTGTCGCCCACCAAGGCGCCTTCCGAGCCATTGAATACAACATAGGTTGCATTTTCGTCGATGGCTTTTTGCATGTCGAATGCCTGCGCGCCCTTCTCGCGATATTTTCCGACGGTGTAGAAATCACCCTGCGCGACATAGTACTCGCGGTCGACTTTCGGCATCCCTTGCGGTGGTTCTACCAGGATCAATCCATACATGCCGTTGGCGACATGCATGCCGACGGGCGCAGTAGCGCAGTGATATACGTACAAACCCTGGTTGAGCGCCTTGAAGGTGAACTGCGATTCGTGCCCTGGCGCGGTGAAGCTGGAGGTCGCGCCGCCACCCGGCCCGGTCACGGCGTGCAGGTCGATGTTGTGCGGCATCTTAGAACTCGGGTCGTTCTTGAGATGGAACTCAACGGTGTCGCCTTGGCGCACACGGATGAAGCTGCCCGGCACCGTCCCGCCAAAAGTCCAAAATGTATAGGACACACCCTCGGAAATCGGCATCTGCACTTCCTTAACAACCAAATCGACAATCATTTTCGCAGGTGTTGAGCGAGTGATGGGCGGCGGGACATTCGGCGGGCTGGTCAGCACTGCATTGATCGGTTCACCCTGCGGCGTACCGAAGTCACCCTTGGCGGAGCCGCCGGTGTCAGCCGTGCTAGCAGCCGCAACTGTCGGTGTGGGGGGCGAGCTCGGCGCTGGACTACAGGCGGCAAGCGCGGATAGGATGGCGAAACAAGTAAGTAGACGACGTTGCGTCATACGGGCCTCGAAATCAGTTGTGTCGGACACTAAGCTAAGCGGGTTGATATGCTTCTACTTTGATCTAACGCAAAGTTTAGGCGATAAATCGCAGCCGATCTTGTGGCGCAAACGTGATTGCCACGATACGTGTTGTTGCGGCGCTCGACAACGGATAAGAGTGCTTGCCAGCCCGCGCGTCCTGCCTGTTTCCTGGCGATGCATGGCCTAGGAGCCGCATCGATATTGGCTCGTAGCCAGTTCGTTGAAAACTGTTAATCTAGTGCGCCGTTTCCCAGTTAGGCCCCGCGCCGATTTCCACTAACAACGGCACGGCGAGCGTAGCGACTTCGGTCATAAGCTTGG
This sequence comes from Burkholderiales bacterium, assembly GCA_046598945.1. Taxonomy (GTDB): domain Bacteria; phylum Pseudomonadota; class Gammaproteobacteria; order Burkholderiales; family JALYOK01; genus JALYOK01. Next base: position 5,787 of record JBKJHT010000180.1, read on the forward strand.
GAATCGCGCCCGTAACCTTATCGACTTCTGCATTCGGCGCTTCGAACACCAGTTCATCATGCACTTGCATGATAATCATGGTCTTCATCTTCTCCCGTTCCAACCAATTTTGCACGGCGATCATCGCCAGCTTGATCAGATCGGCGGCAGTGCCTTGCATCGGCGCGTTGATGGCGGCGCGCTCGGCCGCTTGCCGGCGCGGGCCATTGGGGCTTTTGATTTCCGCGAGCCACAGGCGGCGGCCGAACACGGTTTCAACAAAGCCTAAATTGCGTGCGTCATCGCGCGTGCGTTGCATGTATTGCGCCACGCCCGGATAGCGCGCGAAGTAGCGATCGATATAGGCTTGCGCGGCAGAGCGCTCGATGCCAAGCTGTGAGGCCAATCCAAACGCCGACATGCCGTAGATCAATCCGAAGTTGATGACTTTAGCGTAGCGGCGTTGTTCGCTCGTCACCAGGTCTCGCTCCGTTGAAAATATTTCTGCCGCCGTTGCGCGGTGAATATCCTCGCCCGCCGCGAATGCACGCAGCAAACTTTCGTCACCGGAAATATGCGCCATGATACGCAACTCGATTTGCGAGTAGTCGGCGGAGAGCAGCGTGGAACCTGGGGGTGCGATGAACGCCTCGCGGATGCGGCGTCCTTCGGCGGTGCGCACCGGAATGTTCTGCAAGTTGGGATCGGTGCTGGATAGGCGGCCGGTTACCGCAACGGCTTGTGCATAGTTGGTATGCACGCGGCCCGTCGTCGGGTTCACCATGCGCGGCAACTTATCGGTGTAAGTGGATTTTAATTTCGCCAGGCCGCGATATTCCAACAGCGTTTTCGGCAACGGATAATCAAGAGCGAGTTTTTCCAACACGTCTTCGTCCGTCGACGGCGTGCCGCTCGGCGTTTTCTTGACCACCGGCAGCCCTTGCTTCTCGAACAGGATCTCTTGAATTTGTTTCGGTGAATTTAAGTTAAAAGTTTGTCCCGCTTGCTCGTGTGCTCTGGTTTCCAGAGCGAGCAAGGTCTTGCCCAATTCGTGGCTCTGAGTCGCGAGTAGAGCGCTATCGAGTAACACGCCATTGCGCTCGATTTTTTGCAGCACTTGCATGACCGGGATTTCGATATCGCGATAAATGTGATGCAGTTTTTCATCGCGCTCGATTTGCGGATGCAGCTTGTGGTGCAGTTGCAGCGTAATATCCGCATCTTCCGCGGAATATTCCGTCGCCGTTTCCACGCTCACCTGATCGAAGCCGATTTGATTCGCGCCTTTGCCCGCGACCTCTTCGAATTTGATGGTCTTCACATCGAGATGGCGTGACGCCAGGCTATCCATATCATGCGGCCGATGGCTTTCGATCACGTAGGATTGCAGCAGGGTATCGTGTTCCACGCCTTGCAAATGAATGTCGTGATTGGCAAAAATGTGCTGATCGTACTTGAGATTTTGCCCGACTTTTTTGATTGCGGGATCTTCTAGAAACGGCTTGAGTCGCGCCAGGGTTTGATGGAAGTTCAGTTGCGTCGGTGCGCCCGGATAATTGTGCGCCAGCGGAATATACGCGCCGCGATGGGGCTCGACACTGAATGAAATGCCGACGATATTAGAAGTCATCGGATCAAGCCCAGTTGTTTCCGTATCGACACAAACGAAGGGCGCGGACTTGATTTTTTCAATCCAACTATCCAGCGCCGCCTCGGTCAACACCATTTCGTATTCGCGCGCCATCGGCGGCGCAATATTTACCGCCGTGCTTGAATCGTCAACCCTTAGTTTTTCTCCCCCAGCCTCTGGTACCTCTTTCGCGCTTTCCAATTCCCGCCGCCAAGTCTTAAACCCAAAGCGTCCGAACATTTCCAACAGCTTTGCTTTATCCGCGTCTTTTGCCGTGAGATTATTCCAATCGAACGGTAAATCCACATCGCACTTCACCGTGAGTAAGCGCCGCGCTTGCGGCAGCCAATCCAAAGCCTTGCGCAAATTCTCGCCGACCACGCCGCCCAGTTCGTTGGCGTTCGCAATGACGTTGTCGAGTGTTTGATATTGCCCGAGCCATTTCACCGCCGTCTTTGGCCCGACTTTCTCCACGCCCGGCACGTTGTCGACGCTGTCGCCTACCAGCGATAAATAATCGACCATGCGCGCCGGGTCGACGCCGAATTTCGCGAGCACACCCGCTTCATCCAGCATTTCATTGCTCATGGTGTTGATCAACGTCACATGGGGCGTGACCAGTTGAGTGAGATCTTTATCGCCAGTGGAAATGACGGTTTTGGCGCCGCGAGTTTCCGCATGTTTGGCCAAGGTGCCGATCACGTCATCGGCCTCGACGCCGTCGATCATCAGCAGCGGCCAACCGAGTGCCTTGATGGCTTCCAGCAACGGCTCGATCTGTACCCGCAAGTCATCGGGCATCGGCGTGCGCGTGGCTTTGTACTCGGGATACCAATCGTCGCGAAAGGTTTTGCCCTTGGCATCCATCACGCAGGCGAGATAATCCGGCTTATAATCCGAGCGTAATTTGCGCAGCATGTTGATCACGCCGTAAATCGCGCCGGTCGGCTCGCCTTGCGGGCTGCGCAAGTCGGGCAGGCCGTGAAATGCGCGATAAAGATAGGACGAGCCGTCCACCAACAATAGTGTTTGCATGAGAGATTATGAGCCTGAATAAAAAGATACCGCCATTGGCCGATCGCGAATTGATGTCGCGCGCCAACTACACCGCGCGTGAGTCCTGGCGCATGTTTGAGATTATGGCAGAATTCGTCGAGGGCACGGAGAAGCTCGCGATGATCCATCCGGCTGTCAGTATCTTCGGCAGCGCGCGCACGCCGCACGATCATCCCTATTATTTATTAACCGAACAAATCGCGCGCAATTTGTCTGACGCGGGCTTCAGCGTTATCTCCGGCGGCGGGCCGGGCATCATGGAAGCGGCAAACAAAGGCGCGTTTTTCGGTAAGTCGCCATCGGTCGGGCTCAACATTCGCTTACCGCACGAGCAAAGCGACAACCAGTTTCAGGACATCACGCTGTCGTTCCAACATTTTTTCGCGCGCAAAGTCATGTTCGTGAAATACGCATCGGCTTACGTGGTGATGCCCGGCGGCTTCGGTACGCTCGATGAATTAATGGAAGCGATGACCCTGACGCAAACCGGCAAGACGCGCAAGATTCCCATCATTCTCGTTCACGCGCCGTTTTGGCAGGGTTTGCTCGATTGGTTCAAGTCAACCCTAGTGAAAGAAAAAATGATTAATCCCGAAGATATGGACTTGATCAAAGTGATCGATCAGCCGCAAGCGGTCGCCGAGGCAATTTTCCAACATTATGAAACGCGTGGGTTTACGCCGTCGGCGGCGGAGCGCGAGAAAATGTTGAGCCTGTAAACGTGGCAGTTTTCACCCGAGTTCTACGCGACGAACTGCAAGCCTGGTTAAGCGATTATTCGGTCGGCACACTGATCGATTTTCGCGGTATCGAATCGGGGATCGAGAACACTAACTATTTCGTCACTAGCTCCGAAGGCGAGTTCGTTCTCACGCTGTTTGAAGTACTCAAGCCGCGGGAGTTGCCGTTCTATCTGAATTTCATGGCGCATCTTGCGAACCACGGCATCCCGTGCCCGCGACCGATCGCGAATTTGCAGAATCAATATCTTGGCGAGTTGAAGAGTAAACCGGCGAGTTTGGTAAGCAGACTTGAGGGCACATCCGTATTGAAACCTACGCCGATGCATTGCGCCAAAGTCGGCAAACTGCTCGCGAATATGCACCTCGCCGGAAAAAGTTATCCGCTTTACCTGGACAACCCGCGCGGCCCGGCATGGCGCAAACAGGCGGCGGCGAACGTGTGGGAGTTCCTCGCCGCGGATGAGAGCGAACTGCTGCAAGGCGAACTGGATTTTCACGACAAGCTTGATTTATCCGTGTTACCGCGCGGTGTCGTCCATGCGGATTTGTTTCGCGATAACGTGCTATTTCGCGGGAGCGACATTGGCGGTGTGATCGATTTTTACTTTGCCGGCAGCGATACTTGGTTGTTTGATCTGGCTGTGACAGTCAACGATTGGTGCATGAAAGAGCCCGGAGAGCTAGACCCAGAGCGGCTCTCAGCCATGCTTGAGGCCTACGCTCAGTTGTGTCCGGTAACCGACGCAGAAAAAAAACTGTGGCCGGTGATGCTGCGTTCAGCGGCTCTGCGCTTTTGGCTATCGCGCTTGTATGATTTTTACTTGCCGCGACAAGGGGAGATAATCAAGCCACACGATCCGCAGCATTTTCAGAAAATCTTGCAAGGGCATGCCGCGAGAATGGCCGAATGGCCGTTGAATTAGAAACGCGATACCGATAAATTATCCAAAGATGTCATCCTGAACGAAGTGAAGGATCTGTTTTTTCAGTGCCTAAAAAAGCCAAAGCAGATCCTTCACTTCGTTCAGGATGACATGGTGGTGTTGTTAGATTAAGCCGCCGTCAACTTCGCATACTCCAACGCCAACCACTTCACGCCCGTATCGCGAAATTTTACTTGCACGCGCGCATCGGCGCCGTTGCCTTCGCAACCCAAAATCACACCTTGTCCGAATTTCGCATGGGCGACATTTTGGCCGATGCTGAACGGGAATTTCGCCGCCTGCCATTTCGTTCGCGGCGCGGATTCTTTTAGCGCCACGTTCGCAGCCGGTTTGCTTTCGAAACGTCCGCGCCCATAGGTGCCGTAACCGCCGTAACCTGAACTGATTTTCGGCGCGTTGAAAAACGATTGCCGCGGCGCGAGCATTTTGCATAGCGCTTCGGGAATTTCGTCGACGAAGCGCGAGCGAATGCCGTAGCGTACTTGGCCGTGCAACATGCGGCTTTGCGCATGGCTGATATAGAGCCGACGTTTCGCACGCGTTACCGCGACATACATCAAGCGCCGCTCTTCTTCCAACCCATCGGTTTCGTTCACGCTGTTTTCGTGCGGAAACAAGCCTTCCTCCACGCCGCTCAAAAACACCGAATGAAATTCCAAACCCTTGGCTGAATGAACCGTCATCATCTGCAGCGCGTCCGCCCCGGCTTCGGCCTGATGTTCGCCTGCCTCTAAGCTGGCGTGCGACAGGAACGCCGCCAGGCTATCGTCTTCGGCTTCGTGCACGAAGGTCTGCGCGGCGTTAACCAATTCGCTCAAATTTTCCAGCCGATCGGCGCCGTCTTTTTCCAATTGGTAGAAATTTTTCAGACCCGAGCGCTCCAACATTTCCGCTACCAATTCCGGCAATGCTAATTCTTCGACGCTGCTTTTTAAGCTCGAAATGATCTGCAAAAATGCCTGAAGACTGGCGCCACTCCTGCCTCCCAGGCCATGGCTATTGGCCGCATCCATCAAGCTGTAGCCGTTTTGTTTGGCAATCTCTTGCAGTTGCTCGATGCTGCGCGCACCGATACCGCGCGCCGGAAAATTCACCACGCGCGAGAACGCGCCATCGTCATCGGGGTTTGCGGCGAGGCGTAAATAAGCGAGGGCGTGTTTGATTTCCTGGCGTTCGAAAAAGCGCAGGCCGCCATAAACTCGATAGGCCATTCCGGCCGAGAACAAGGCATGTTCCAACACACGGGATTGAGCATTCGAGCGATATAGCAACGCGATCTCGGCAAGATTGACACCTTCGGCATGCAAGCTTTTCACTTCTTCGACGATGAAGCTCGCTTCGTCGTTATCGTTTACCGCGGGGAAGACTCTTACCGGCTCGCCACTGCCTTCCGAGGTCCACAAATCCTTCCCCAATCGCCCGGAATTGTGTTTGATGATGGCGTTCGCGGCATCGAGAATGTTGCCGTGGGAGCGATAGTTCTGCGTCAGTTTGATGACTTGTTGCACACGAAAATCGCGCTGAAAATCCTTCATGTTGCCGACGTTGGCGCCGCGAAAGGCATAGATCGATTGGTCGTCGTCGCCGACGGCGAATAGGGCGGTTTGTGGCCCTGACAACAGCTTCAGCCATTGGTACTGGAGCTTGTTGGTGTCTTGAAACTCGTCGACCAAAATGAAATTGAAACGGGCGCGATAATGCTCTCGCAAAATCTCGTTGCGCGTCAGCACTTCGAAGGTGCGCAGCAACAGTTCGGCAAAATCCACCACGCCTTCGCGATTGCATTGCTCGTCGTATAGCGCGAACACGTCGACCATCTGGCGCTCGAACTCGTCGCGCGGCGACACATCTTTGGCGCGGCGTCCTTCTTCCTTGTGACCGCTGATGAGGTATTGCACTTGGCGTGGCTGATATTTTTCCTCGTCCAGGTTCATACTTTTCAGCAAGCGCTTGATCGCCGCGAGTTGATCTTGGCTGTCGAGAATCTGAAACAGTTGCGGCAACCCGGCGTCGCGATGATGACTGCGCAGCCAACGATTACACAGGCCGTGGAAGGTGCCGATCCACATGCCGCGGGTGTTGATCGGCAACATCGCACTGATGCGCGTCACCATTTCCTTCGCCGCTTTGTTGGTGAAGGTCACGGCGAGAATAGAACTTGGGCTGGCTTGGCCGGTTTGAATCAGGTGGGCAAGGCGCGTGGTCAGGACGCGCGTTTTGCCGCTGCCCGCTCCCGCCAACACTAGCGCGGAAGTAGGGGGCAGCGTGACGGCCTCAAGCTGATGCTCGTTGAGTCCTTGAGTGAGGGCGGATGACATGAAGGCTTATCGATTGAAGAGTTGCGCGATTATAAGGCATGGGGCGCCGCCCGTATACGTACGCGGGCGGCTAAATGGTCTGGGCGATGCCTGGAGAGCCGCTCTGCTATTGGCTCCCAGGCCGGTTGCTGATCTATTTAGTAATTCTGTCATTGCCAGCGCAGCGAAGCAATCTCACTCTCGGCGTGCGCATGCCAAAGGCGAGATTGCTTCGCTGCGCTGGCAATGACACGGTGGGATGATTTTGAGCTGCGTGCCTTATAATCGGCGTTTTATGTTTCCGCTCGTTTCATGAATCCTCAATACCAACCCGCAGAAATCGAACAACAGGTTCAGCAAGACTGGACGAACGCGCGTGCGTTCAATGTCATCGAAGATCGTAGTAAGCCGAAATATTATTGTCTGTCGATGTTTCCCTATCCTTCGGGAAAGTTACATATGGGTCATGTGCGCAACTACACCATCGGCGATGTGCTCAGTCGCTTCCATCGCATGCGCGGTTTCAACGTATTGCAGCCGATGGGTTGGGACGCTTTCGGTTTGCCGGCGGAAAACGCGGCGATGAAAAACAAAGTCGCGCCGGCAAAGTGGACCTACGACAACATCGAATACATGAAGCAGCAGTTGCAGTCTCTCGGCTTTGCGATCGATTGGGAGCGGGAGCTGGCAACCTGCCGCGCCGATTACTACAAGTGGAATCAGTGGTTTTTCCTGCGCATGTTGGAGAAAGGCCTCGTCTATCTCAAGACCGGCAAAGTGAATTGGGATCCGGTCGATCAGACCGTGCTCGCGAACGAGCAGGTGATCGACGGCCGCGGCTGGCGCACCGGCGCGCTGGTGGAAAAGCGCGAGATTCCGATGTACTACATGAATATCACCAAGTATGCCGACGAGTTGTTGCAGGCGCTCGACACATTGCCCGGCTGGCCCGAGCGCGTGAAGACCATGCAGGCGAATTGGATCGGCAAGAGCGAAGGTTGCGAGATTCATTTTCCGTATTACGCCGAGCACAAGCCTGGCGATCCGGTGCTGAAAGTATTCACGACGCGTGCCGACACGCTGTACGGCGCGACCTATGTCGCCGTGGCGCCGGAGCATCCGCTGGCGCTAAAAGCCGCCGCAACGAACTCGACGTTGGCGGCATTCATCGAAGAATGCAAACGCGGTGGCGTGACCGAAGCGGAACTGGCGACGCAGGAAAAAAAGGGCATGGACACGGGCTTGTTCGTGTATCACCCGTTGACGAATAAGCCGCTTGCCGTGTGGACGGCGAACTATGTGTTGATGGGTTACGGCGAAGGCGCGGTGATGGCCGTGCCGGCTCACGACGAACGCGACTTCGAATTTTCGACCAAGTATGGCTTGCCGATCAAAGCAGTAGTCAAACCCAAAGATAGCGAGTTGGCATTGCCGTTGAAAGAAGCGTTCGTCGATTACGGCATCTGTTTCGATTCCGACGATTTCGACGGCCGCACGACTGAAGAAGCGAAACACAAAATGGGCGTGGTGTTGAAGGCGTTGCAACTCGGCGACTTGCGCACGACGTATCGATTGCGCGATTGGGGCATCTCGCGGCAGCGCTATTGGGGCTGCCCCGTACCGATCGTCCACTGCGATGCCTGCGGGGCGGTGCCGGTACCGGACGATCAATTGCCGGTGAAGTTGCCGGATAATTTGGTACCCGACGGCAGCGGTAATCCACTGTTGAAAACGCCGGCGTTTCTCAATACCGAATGTCCGAAATGCAACAAGCCGGCGCGGCGCGAGACGGACACGATGGACACTTTCGTCGATTCGTCTTGGTATTACTTGCGCTTTGCGTGCGCGGATAACGATCAAGCCATGGTCGATGAGCGCGTCAATTATTGGTTGCCGGTGGATCAATATATCGGCGGCATCGAGCACGCGATTTTGCATTTACTCTACTCGCGGTTTTGGACCAAGGCGATGCGCGATTTGGGCTTGGTGAAAATCGACGAACCGTTTGCGAAGTTGCTGACTCAAGGCATGGTGTTGAACGACATCTTTTCGCGCAAAGGCGAGACTGGCGGCATTGAATATTACAATCCCGCGGAAATCGATATCGAGCAAGACGCGCAAGGCCGCACGCTCGGCGGAAAATTGAAAGCCGGCGGCAAAACGGTGGACTACGGCGGCATGGGCACCATGTCGAAATCGAAAATGAACGGCGTCGATCCCCAGGCGATTATCAACGAATACGGCGCCGACACGGCGCGGCTGTTCATGATGTTCACCAGCCCACCGGAACAGAGCTTGGAATGGTCGGAGGAGGGCGTGGTCGGTTCGTTCCGTTTCTTGAAGCGCTTGTGGCGCATCGTGGCTGAGCATGTCGAGCAAGGCGTCGTTGCCCGTTATGCGGGCGGCGCATTGAATGCCGAGCAGAAGGCACTGCGTTTTGAGTTGCATCGCACCTTGCAAAAAGTCACTGATGACTATGGCCGCCGCCAGCAATTTAATACCGCGATCGCCGCGGTGATGGAATTGCTGAATATTCTCGGCAAACTCACGGATAAATCGCCTACCGCGCGCGCTGTCGCGCAAGAGGTACTGGAGAATACCGTGCTGATATTATCGCCCATCGTGCCGCACGCCTGCGAAGCGCTGTGGCGCACATTGAAGCCAGGTAGCTCGATGCTGATCGATGCGCCATGGCCGAGCATTGACGAAGCCGCGTTGGTGCAGGACGAAATTGAATTGGTGGTGCAGGTGAACGGCAAGCTACGCGGCAACATGACGGTCGCGAAAGACGCGACACGGGAAGCAATCGAAACCCTTGCGCGCAATCATCCGAACATCGAGAAATTTGTCGCCGGTCAGAGCATTAAAAAAATTATTGTAGTGCCGGGCCGGTTGGTGAACGTGGTTGTTTAACGCATGATCGATCATCTCGACCATATCGTCCTTACCACCAAAGACAAGCCGCGTTGCATTGCGTTCTATGTCGGTCTGCTCGGCATGCAGCTTGAAACGTTTGGCGAAGGCCGAATGGCGTTCAAATTCGGTCAGCAAAAAATTAATTTGCACGAGCATGGCAAAGAATTTTTGCCGAAAGCGCATTTGCCGACGCCGGGTTCGCTGGATCTATGTTTTATCGCCAGCGTGCCGCTGGATCAAGTGATCGCCCGGCTCACGCAATCGAACTGGTCGATCGAGGAAGGTCCTGTGATGCGGACCGGTGCGATGTTTAGAATCCGCTCGATTTACCTACGCGATCCAGACGAGAATTTGATTGAAATTTCAGAAAGGGCCGATTAGGTGCGACGCCTTATCCTATGTTTGTCCATTGTGCTGCTGGCCGGTTGCGGTTTTCATTTGCGCGGTCAAGTGGCCTTGCCGTACTCGACTTTGCATATTAGCGGGCCGAGCGCCACGTCAGTATCGAATTCGCTGAAACGTGTGCTGCGCTCCAGCGGCGTGCGTTTAGTGGATCGCCAGCAGGATGCCGAATTGACGCTGGTGATTCTTTCCGACGTTAGGGAAAAATCGATCCTGTCCTTATCCGCTGCCGGACGCGCACAGGAATACGAGCTGCGTCAGCGCCTGAGTTATCGCATCATCACGGCGGGTGAGCCCGATTTGCCTGCCGGTGAGATACTCAGTCAACGCTCCATGTCCTTCAACGATGCCCAAGTGTTGGCGAAAGAATCGGAAGAAAATTTGCTCTACCGCGACATGGAAAACGATGTCGTGCAGCAACTATTGCGGCGGCTGCAGGCGGCGAAAAAATAGTCCATGCGTCTATCCAGCGAAAATCTCGCGCAACACCTCGAGCAAAAACTCTCGCGCCTCTACACTATCCACGGGCCCGAAACCTTGCTTGCGCTAGAGGCGGCGGATGCGATTCGCGGCGCCGCTCGCGCAGCCGGTCATACCGAGCGTGAAACCTACACCATGGAAACCGGCTTCGATAGCTCGACGCTTTTGAACGGCTCGCGTAATCAATCGCTGTTCGCCGAACGAAAAATCGTCGAGCTGCGCATCCCAACCGGCAAACCCGGCGTCGAAGGCGCCAAGACCATCGAGCGTTACTGTGCCTCGCTGGGTGACGATGTATTGACTCTGGTCACGCTGCCGAAACTTGATCGTGCCACGCTGACGAGCGTGTGGTTTACCACCCTTGAAAACGCCGGCGTGGTAGTGAGCGCCGACGAAGTCTCGCGCGGCCAGTTGCCCGCGTGGCTGCAAGGCCGCCTCGCGCAGCAAGACCAGCATGCCGATCGCGACGCGCTGCAATTTTTAGTCGATCGCGTCGAAGGAAATCTCGTTGCCGCGCAGCAAGAAATTCGCAAATTGCGATTGCTATTTCCCGCCGGGACGCTCACGTTCGACATGGTGAAAGATGCCGTGCTCGACGTCGCCCGCTACGATATTTTTGGCCTGAGCGAAGCCATGCTCAGCGGCAACGCCGCGCGCTTTGTACGCACGCTCGAGGGCCTGCGTGACGAAGGCGAAGCACCACCGCTGTTGCTGTGGAGTTTGAGCGAAGAAATACGCGCCTTGCTCAAGGTCAAGCTCGGGCAAAGCCAGGGCAAACCGATGGCGCAACTGTTGCGAGATGCGCGCGTATGGGGTCCGCGCCAGGGCTTGATCGAGCGCGGCGTGAAGCGATTGACGCAATCCGCTTTGGAGGCGGCTCTATCCCACGCAGGGGAATGCGATCGCATCATTAAGGGCGTTCGGCGTGGTGATTTTTGGGACGAATTGTTGTCGTTGGGGATGCGTATCGCGGCGCCGACCATGTAGATACCATCGCATGTTCAAGATGAGCCTGTTGGGTCTCGTGCGTCCCCCGAACCTAGCATCATATTTTTCGGAAATTCGGTTTGATTTCCGTAACTTGCCGGTGTGGATTAGAATAGCGCTTTACCGAAGTGCGTCTGAGTAATGCTATGAATTCGCCGGTTCTTGATATCAAAACTTACATGCAAAGCGTCGGGCAGGAAGCTCGCGCGGCTTCGCGCTTGATGGCGAAGGCGAGTATCGCGATGAAGAATGGCGCGTTGCTGGCGATCGCGGTGGCGATTCGCCGCGATGCCAATAAACTCTTGGCGGCCAATCAGTCTGACCTGGACGCCGCGCGGAATAAGGGCCTTGAGCCGGCTATGTTGGATAGGCTGGCTCTTGATGGCAAAGGCGTTGAGTTGATGGCGCAGGGTTTGGAGCAGATTGCGTCCTTGCCCGATCCGATCGGCGAAATCAGCGGCATGAGCTATCGCCCGACCGGCATTCAAGTAGGCAAAATGCGTGTGCCGCTGGGCGTGGTGGGTATTATTTATGAGGCGCGGCCGAACGTCACGGCGGACGCGGCGGGGCTGTGTTTGAAATCCGGCAACGCGAGTATTTTGCGTGGCGGCTCCGAGGCGTTGAATAGCAATCTCGCGATTGCACAATGTGTTCACGAAGGTTTGCGCGCGGTGGGTTTGCCGGAAACCGCGGTGCAAGTCATCGAAACAACGGATCGGGCAGTGGTCGGCGAGCTCGTGACGATGAAGGACTACGTCGATGTGATTGTGCCGCGCGGTGGCAAAGGGCTGATCGAGCGCGTATCGAAAGAAGCGCGTATTCCGGTGATCAAACACCTCGACGGCATTTGCCATACCTACATCGATAGCACCGCCGACATCGATAAAGCGATCAACGTTTGCGACAACGCCAAGACCCAGCGCTACGGCACGTGCAACACGATGGAAACGCTCTTAGTGGCGGAAAGTATCGCCACACGCGTGTTGCCGCCGCTCGCCAAAATCTATCTGGATAAATCCGTCGAGCTACGGGTATGCCCGAAGACCCGCACCCTGCTTGCCTCTGCGGGCATCACCCAAGTTAAAGATGCGACCGAAGAAGACTGGCGCACGGAATATCTGGCGCCGATTTTGTCGATTCGCATTGTGCCCGATGTCGACGCGGCGATCGAGCACATCAACACCTACGGCTCGCAGCACACCGACGCGATTATCACCGAGAACCACACCAATGCGATGCGGTTTTTACGTGAAGTGGATTCGAGTTCGGTGATAGTGAATGCGTCGACGCGCTTCGCCGACGGATTTGAATATGGTTTAGGCGCGGAGATCGGCATTTCCACCGATAAATTTCATGCCCGCGGCCCGGTCGGATTGGAAGGCTTGACCAGCCAAAAATATATCGTGCTGGGTAACGGTGAAGTGAGAGGATAGCTTATGTCAGATTTAACGTATCGAATTATCTTGCGCCCCGAACCCGAAGGGAGATACACCGTTACCGTCCCCGCTTTGCCTGGTTGCGTGACCTACGGAAGCACCGTCGAAGAAGCGAATATGATGGCGGCCGATGCGGTTAACGCCTACTTAGCCAGTATGCGCAAACACGCTGAACCGGTCGTCGACGACAGCGCCACATTCGAAGGCCAATTGCGCGTCGCGAATGCCTAAGACGCCGGTACTGAATTCTACGGACGTAATAAGAATTGGAACGCAACGGTTTCGTGCTCGATCATAGTCGCGGTAGTCATCGAGTTTATCTAAATGCCGAGCTGAATCGTCGTGCCGTCGTTCCATTTCATGCCAGAGATTTACCCATTGGCACATTGCTTGCAATTCTGAAATCTTCCGGAATTCCGCGAGAAGCGTGGATAGCCTGAGCAACTCCATCGGCATCCTCGGCGGCAGTTTCGATCCCATTCATTTTGGCCATCTGCGTCTGGCGCAGGAAGCGCTGGATTTTATGGGTTTAAGCGAAGTCCGATTTATTCCCGCCGGTCATCCGCCACACCGCGGTGCTGCGAAAGTTTCGGACGCGCATCGAGTGGCGATGCTGGAAATCGCTACAAAAAACAATCCGGCTCTACGCCTGGAGCGGCGCGAGCTCGGCAAAACGACACCCACGTACACGATCGATACGCTGGAATCGTTGCGCGCCGAAGTCGGGGAACCCACGCCGTTGGTGTTGTTGATGGGCGTCGATCAGTTCATGGTGCTGAACACCTGGCGGCGCTGGGAAGAGTTGACTGACTTGGCGCATATTCTAGTGGCGATGCGGTCTTCGACCGAGCCGTTTTCGCCCGATAGCCTGACGCCCGAAGTCGCGGCATGGTTCCGCGCGCGCTTAAAGGATGATCCGGCGCTGATTCGGGAGCACGCCGCCGGGCACATTTTTTTACTTGGACTCACCCCTCTGGCGATTTCCAGCACGGCGATCCGTGCAACAATTGCGGCAGCCCATTCGCCGCGTTATTTGCTTCCCGACCCGGTGCTCGATTATATTCGAGCCAATCAACTTTATATCTAGAGGACACATTAGCCACTGATGAGAATTGCTACCCTGCGTAACGCCGTTATTGAGGCACTTGAGGACAAAAAAGCGAAAGACATTCTCGCGTTAGACGTCCGAAAATTAACATCCCTGTTCGACTACATGGTGATCGCCAGTGGCGACACCGGCCGCCAAACCAACGCGCTGGCGCGCAACGTCCAGGATAAGCTGAAGGAGTTAGGCGCGCACGTCTACGGCGTGGAAGGCGAACAAAGCGGCGAATGGGTGCTGGTCGATCTCGGCGATATTGTGGTGCATGTGATGCAGCCGACGGTGCGACAGTATTACAATCTGGAAGAATTGTGGTCCGCCGCGAAAAAAGCGCCGAAGCCACGCAAGGCAAAAGCGGCGAGCGCAGCGTAGCGCCGCGATGAAAATCGCCGTCATCGCCGTCGGCAACCGCATGCCGGGTTGGATCGATGACGGATTTCGCGAATACGCCAAGCGCATGCCGGGCGAAGCCCTGGTGGAACTGGTTGAGGTCAAGCCGGAAAAACGCAGCAAGGGGGAGCCCGCGAATAGTGTGTTGAAAGTTGAAGCGAAACGCCTGGATGCGCACCTGCGCAAGTTCCGGCCAGTCGTGGTGTTGGACGAGCGCGGCGAGTTATGGGACACGAAACGCATTGCGAATTTTTTGCAGGACACGATGGCGAATGGAATGAATCCGGCCTTCGTGATCGGCAGCGCCGATGGCCTTGACGACAGTATCAAGATTCAGGCGGCGCATCGCGTCGCGCTGTCGAAAATGACGCTGCCCCATGGGTTGGTACGGGTGATTTTGGCGGAGCAACTCTACCGTGGCTGGTCGATTTTGCAAGGCCATCCGTATCATCGAGAGTAGTGACTTTAGAACTGGCAATATATGAACGCTCTGGAAAATAGAATTTATCTTGCTTCGCGCAGCCCGCGGCGGCGCGAATTGCTGAAACAAATCGGGATCAATTTCGAGGTGTTGATCATGCGCAGCTACCCAGCGGTGCGCGCGGATGTCGACGAAACGCCGCGCTCGGGCGAATCGCCAGCCGATTACGTCACCCGCATCGCGACGAGTAAAGCGAACACCGGCTGGCTGCGTGCCCTCGAGCGCCGCTTGCCGCGCCTGCCGGTATTGGGCGCGGATACCACCGTCGCGCTCGAAGGTGAGATCATCGGCAAGCCGACCCATACTGACGACGCGGCGCGCATTCTGCGCAAATTATCCGGGCGCGAACACGAGGTGTATAGCGCCGTCGCGGTGGCGTTTAATGACAATATAATGACTAAGCTTTCCTGTTCGCGCGTACGTTTTGCGGATTTGACCGATTCGACGATTCAAGATTATGTCGATACCGGCGAGCCGATGGACAAGGCCGGCGCCTATGCGGTGCAAGGCAAAGCCGCGACGTTTATCGCCGAGATCGGGGGCAGCTACTCGGGCATCATGGGATTGCCGTTGTTTGAAACGGCTCAGCTACTCAAACAAGTCGGTTTCTCGGATCTTTAGCGGGCGTCTGTGAACGAACAAATCCTTGTCAATGTCACCCCGCAAGAAACCCGCGTCGCGATCACCGAGCAGGGCGTGGTGCAGGAACTACATGTCGAGCGCCGCTCTGCGCGTGGCCTAGTCGGTAACATCTATTTAGGCACGGTGGCGCGGGTGCTGCCGGGGATGCAGTCAGCGTTCATCGATATTGGACTAGAGCGCGCGGCTTTTTTGCACATCGCCGATATCTGGAGCGCGCGGGAAAAATCCGACGTCGCCACGCCCATCGAACGCATTCTCAGCGATGGACAAACCGTCTTGGTGCAAGTCATCAAAGACCCGATCGGCAGTAAGGGTGCGCGGCTTTCGACTCAGATCAGCATGGCCGGACGGCTGCTGGTGTACCTGCCGCAGGAAGCCCACATCGGCATTTCCCAGCGCATCGAAGATGAAGGCGAGCGCGCCTTACTCAAAGAAAAATTGCAGCAGTTATTGCCGGCTAACGAACAGGGCGGGTTCATCATTCGTACCGTTGCCGAATTCGCCAGCGATAAGGAACTTAACGACGATATCGAATATCTCACGCGGCTATGGAGTCGTATTCGGGAAAACGCGAAGTCGGCGCCGCCGAGTTCGCTGATCCATCAAGATTTGAGTCTGGCGCTGCGCGTGGTGCGCGATTTCGCTAACGAGAAAACCGAGCGGATTTTGGTCGATTCGCGCGAGACCTTTCAGATTATGCGCGAGTTTGCCGAAAGTTATACCCGTAGTGCCCTGCCGGTGCTTGAGCCCTATACCGGCGAGCGGCCATTGTTCGACCTATTCGGCGTCGAAGATGAAATCGAGCGGGCTCTGGCGCGCCGCGTCGATCTGAAATCCGGCGGTTATTTGATCTTCGATCAAACCGAAGCACTCACCACGATCGACGTCAACACCGGTGGTTTTGTCGGCGGACGTAGTTTCGACGATACGATTTTCAAGACCAATCTGGAAGCCGCACAGGTGATCGCGCGGCAGTTGCGGCTGCGAAATTTGGGCGGCATTATCATCGTCGATTTCATCGACATGGACAATGAAGGGCACAAAGACAGTGTGCTCGGCGAACTGAAGAAAAATATCTCGCGCGATCGTACGCGACTTACGCTGAATGGTTTCACCGCGTTGGGTTTGGTCGAGATGACGCGTAAGCGCACGCGCGAAAGCTTGGCTCACGTGCTGTGCGAGCCCTGTCCGATGTGCCAAGGCCGCGGCGAAGTAAAAACCGCGCAAACGGTGTGCTACGAAGTGCTGCGTGAAATTTTGCGTTCCGCGCGCCAATTCGACGCGAAAGAATATCGCATCCTTGCCTCACAAGCAGTGATCGATCTGTTTCTCGATGAGGAATCGCAAAGCATGGCGCAGTTGGGCGATTTCATCGGCAAGCCCATTTCGCTGCAGGTTGAAACGCAATACGCGCAGGAAATTTACGACGTTGTGTTGATGTAGTGCCGTGGCAGGGTGCTGAAGAGCAGCATCCAGTGCGCGTCTTCAGAGGGATGGCGTGGACAGGCAAGCTGGACGTGCCGTCTGGCGATACCGGGTTTCAGATTTCAACCCAACAGAAAACTCGGCCGGCGCCGGCTGGGTAGCGCCGACCGAGGGCACAACGCTTACTTCTTCAGTTCGGCGACGCAAGCCTTGATCTTGGCCTCATCCCCGTCGAAAGCCTTCTTGCAGTCTTCCGCAGTAGCGGGGGGGTCGGCAGCGAACACCGGCAGCGTAATTGCGGCGAACAAAGAAACCAATAAAGCCATCGCTAATTTTTTCATCACATAAAACCTTCCGAGAGTTAGTTGTAACCTGGCGCTGAAGCCAGTGAGCGGAGTAATGCACAGACCGTGCCAGGTCCTGCTGTGTTACGAGTAAACAACCACTTGGCGCATGAATGCGAATTTATTGCTTAAGAATTAAAGCAATTTTTGTTCGGCAAACTGTTGCCAATTCCCGACACATTTCCGGGTGGTGATGCTAACTATCTGAACTTTGAGCGGAATTTTTGTCATCGATAGGGGACAGTTTTCGAAAACTGAAGTTTGGGTGATCTTTCCACGACGGCGATAGTTCCGTTGTCGGAAAGCGTACGCGCCGCAAATCCCCCTCAGACCCCCTTTTTCCAATTGGGCGTGTCGAGGCCCCACCAGATCGCTGCGCTTCGCTCGCGATGACACGCGTTATTAGTTACTTGATGGCGCCAGCCATGCCGCGCCGCGCACACCGCTGGAATCGCCGTGCTTATTTTGCAGTAGTCGCGTGCCCACGCTGTCGGAAAAAACATAGGGGCGCCACACGCCCGGGACGTTTTCATATAGCCGCGTGAGATTGGATAGGCCGCCGCCGAGCACGATTACATCGGGATCGAGAATATTGATGACGTGGGCGAGGGCGCGGGCGAGGCGTTCTTCGTAGCGTTGCAATGTTGCTTCGCAAGCGCTGTCGTTTGCGGCTGCGCGCGCGACAATCTCTTGCGGTTCGAGATGTTCGCCGTTTACATTGAAATGATCGCGTTTTAATCCGGGGCCGGATAAAAAGGTTTCGATGCAGCCGCTACGGCCGCAATAACACAGCGCACCGGGACGTTCTGCATCGCGCGGCGACGGCAACGGGTTGTGTCCCCACTCACCGGCGATGCCATTGGCGCCGTGCAACACGTCGCCGTTGATGACGATGCCGGCGCCGACACCCGTTCCTAATATGACCGCGAAGACCGTGTGCGCACCGGCGCCCGCGCCGTCGGTTGCTTCCGATAGCGCCAGGCAATTGGCGTCGTTGGCAATCGCGACCGGACGTTGCAGCATTTCCCGCAGGTCGTCTTGCAAGCGTTGGCCGTTCAGACAAGTGGAATTGCAGTTACGCATTTTACCGTCGCGCGGTGAGGCCGATCCCGGGGTGCCGAAGCCGATGGGACAGCGTTGGCCGAGTTCTTCATCGGCCTGCGCCACCAGTTCTTTGATCATGGCCAGCGTTGCCGGGTAGTCGCCCGAGGGCGTGGGCACGCGACGGCGCAGCCATGTTTTGCCTTTGTCCTCGAGGGCGATAATTTCGGTTTTCGTGCCGCCGAGGTCGACGCCGAGTTTGACGTTCATTGTTCCACCAAAAACGTATCGTCATGGGAATAGGCCGGCGAACAAGCACAGAGAATTTTCAGTGGTTCGTCGCCGGTATTGCGGACGCAATGCGGCGTGGCCGGCGGAATCGCAACCGTGTCTCCGGCCGCGACGGCGAAGGTTTCCGCGCCGAGGCGCATCAGGCCGGTGCCCTGGGTAAAATAATAAATCTCCTCAGTGGCCCGATGCAGATGCAACGCCGTTCGCGCGCCCGGTGCGACGGTCGCTTCGGCGAGGCTTTGTTGACGATTGCCGTGCACGTTGGGATGCATCAGTTCGCGAATTTCCGAGCCATCCTTGGTGATGTAGGGCTGAACTGTGCGATATTGGCTTTGTATAACTTTCATAGTCGTAATATCATAACTTATGGCTCGGATCATCCGAGCTTTTGGAGGATCGCAATGTTCAAACACATACTCATTCCTTGTGATGGTTCGGAGTTGTCGAATCGCGTTGTCAATAAGGCGATTGAGTTTGCCCGCGAGATCGATGCCCGAATCACCGGCTTCTACGCCCAGCCCGAATACAGCGTGCCGTATTACGAAGGCGGCATTCCGATCGATGCGATGACGCCGGACAGTTTTACGGCGCTGACGCAAAGCCAGGCCAAGACCATTCTCGATAGCTTCGCGGAAAAGGCCAGCGCTGCCGGCGTGACGTTTGACGTCCATACCTTGATCAACGATTCGCCCTACGAAGCCATCATCGACGCGGCAAATGCCAAGGGCTGCGATCTGATATTCATGGCATCCCACGGCCGCCGCGGCATCGCGGGCTTGCTCATGGGCAGCGAAACACATAAAGTGTTGACTCATACAATGATTCCCGTGTTGGTTTACCGGTAGATTAGACAAAATTCTAAACACTTTTCGATAGAGCCGCCCTCAGAGCGGTCTTCCGGCCTATCTCTTTCGGCCTATTACTTTCAGTTGATTCAATTTCTTCGCGCACCGGTTAGAGTATCGGTGAGTTCCGGTCGTTTATGAGGGTGAACGCATGAAGCGAACAATGTTAGCGGTAGCGGTGATTTCGGCGGTGGTGGTAGCCAGCGTATGGCTCAAGCCGGGATCGCAAACAGATTTTAAACAAGCACAAGCCGATGACATGCCACCGCCCGCCGCCGCGGTCGCGCCCGGGCCGCCTAGTGCCTACGTCGCGCCCGGTTTTTTTGCCGGCGACGAGGGCTTAAGCGACAGCGAGCGCGCCGGGCGGCATATTTGGTACTTCGCCACGGCGGGCAATTCGCGCTTCTACGGCTACACTTTTGCACAACGCCTCGGTGTGTTGATCGATTGGCACCGCGTGCTGCGCGCCGACGAGCGCCAGGATCGCTTCAAAGCCTGGGGTTTGATTAATGATCCGGGATGCTGCGCGCCGGGTTCGGATCATTGTCCGGCCAAGAGCCTGGACGAAACCTACGGCTTCGAATACTGCGCCGGTGACGATGTGTTGCTCAATTTTGTCGGCAAGCAAGGCTATCGCGATCCGGCCTGCGATTTCAAAGATGCGCTGCTCGATCCCAAGGATGTGCACAGTAAGGACGGTAAACTCGATCAGCGCCATAGCGCGTGCGATCTTGCATTCGGCACCTCGACCGGCGCACTTGGTGTACGCAAATTTCCCAATCCGCGCTTCGACAAAGAAAAATGGCTCAAGCTCAACGGCAAGTTAGCCAGTTGGGACGGCTACAACAAAAAACTTACCGCCGATAGCAAACTTTCCGATTCCCGCGTCTCGCGGTTGGCTGATGGCGCCATCGAGCCGCCATTCTTGATCGGCACCTCGTGCGGCTCGTGCCATATCGCTTTCGATCCGCTCAATCCGCCGATCGATGCGGCCAATCCGAAGTGGGAAAATATCAAGGGCGCGGTCGGCAATCAGTATTCGCGCATGTCGGAAATGCTCACCTCGGGCATGCCGATGGATAGCCTCGAATGGCAGGTATTTTCCCATGCCCGGCCCGGCACCAACGACACCTCGGCGATTGCCACCGACCAAGTGAATAATCCCGGAACCATTAACGCGCTGGCCAACCTTGCGCAGCGGCCCACGTTCAAAGACGAAGAAGTATGGCGTTGGCGTAAAACCAATTCCTGCACCGGCGGCGCGACGGAAGAAACCTGCTGGTGCGAGCCGGGCCGCGACGGAAAGTGTTGGGAGAAAAAACTTGAGAAAGAGAGTGGTGTTCACCACATACTCAAAGGCGGCGAGGACTCGATCGGCAAGCTGGAAGCCATTCAGCGCGTATATTTCAATATTGGTTCGTGCTCCGAGCAATGTTGGGTGAATCACTTCAGCGATCTGCGCCAACTCGATCCGCGGCAGCGCAATTTTGGACAGACGCCGTTCGACATCGGCCAATGTCGGCGCGATTGTCCGAACTTTCGCGCCATCGAAGATCGTCTGCCGGAAATTTTCAACTTCCTCGCATCCCGAGAATCCAACGCCACGGATTTGCACGTCGCGCGTGCACAGGAAAAAAGCGATCCGAGTTATGGTTACGAAAGCCTCGTGACGGATTTGGAAGCCCAGTTTGGCAACGGCGGGGTGGAGCGCGGTCGTGTAGTGTTCGCCGAGAACTGTGCGCGCTGTCATTCGAGCATTCCGGAAGGCGTCGGCGATGAATTTAAGAATCGCGATTTCCGCAAAGTCGCCGCCAACGGTCTGCGCGAGGATTGGTTAGGCAACGATGCACCGACTAAGGCAACGGAAGTCGGCACCTACCGCTGCCGTGCCTTGCATTCGAATCACATGGTCGGGCATATCTACCAGCAGTACGGTTCAGAGACGCTACGCACGCAAGCGCCCGATCCTAACATCAAGGAAGGTCACGACGGCGGGCGTGGTTACTATCGCAACATTTCCCTGCTGAGTTTGTGGGCGCACGCGCCGCTGCTTCACAACAATAGCGTCGGGCCGGAGTTGTGCGGCCAACCGAACAACAAGAATAACGATTTTTATCGGCTGCGCTACGCCGACGCGAGTGCGGCTGGTTTCCCCTTGTTGCCGGCGGACAAACAGCCCGCCTGTTGGCCGTTCGATCCTAGTGTGGACGGCCGCTTCAAGCTCTATGTCGAATCGATGACGCAGTTGTTGAATCCCGATTCCCGTGGCAAGAAAATCACCCGTTTCAACTTCCCGGTGGTGTTGGATTTCGGCCCGAAATTATGGGACGGCGTGGACGAAAAACAGATTATGGGTTTCAAGTTGGAAATTCCCGCGGGAACCGCGGCGGGATTGCTTGGCAATTTCCAACACAAGTTATTCGTCAATGATTTAGTGTTGGCGAAAAAAGATCGCGGCGCGCTTGAGAAAAAACTTGTCGCGCAACTCGGAGATGTTGAGGGCAAGGCGTTGACCCAGGCGTTGGTTGATAGCCTCAACGCAATTCTCAAGGATCCCGCCGGCATGATCGCCGCGGTCGGAAAAAATCCGAAAATTCTCGAAGCCTATAGCACCTGCACCGCCGATATCGAAAACGACGGCCACCGTTTCGGCGAGAGTTTGCCGGCGACTGACAAAAATGCTTTGATCGCGTTCTTGGCGACGATGTAATCCAAAGGAGAGGAAAAATCATGAATTTGCGCTTTCCAATTACGCTGCTCGCGCTGTTAAGCCTGACCGGCTGCGATTATATTCAAGCCTTGTTCACACCCAAGCCCGACATCAAATTCGCCGGCTACGGCGCGGACTATCAATCGAAGCCGGACTTCGCGTCGATCGAGCACAGCTTCCCATTGACGACGGTGGAACTCGACAAAATTACGCCACGTTATCTATCGACGTTGGATCAAGAGCAGATCGATCAAATCTATGCGCGCCTGACGGCAGGACCGATTCCCGACGGCGCCTTCGACGGCAATTTATTTTTTCCGCGCGGCAGTAGCGGAAAATTGCGTCTATCGGAAATCGTCGGTGGCCTGCCCGGTTTGATCGTGCAGTTGAAAGGCAAAAAACTCGATTTGATCGGCGAAACATTATGGAAAGGCAAAGTGTTCTATCGCAACGATCGCGTTCTGCGCAATCGCATCGAGGATCTAAATTTGCTGCGCACCATGGGATTAGTTGAAGCGGAACCGCAAAAAATAGACGTCAAAGGAAAAGATGCGTGGTTGTTATTTCCCGCCAAGCTCTATTGCGGCCAAAGCCTGATGGATTCGCGTCGCGAGTCGGTTATTATCGATTACGCATTTACCGATGAGATTGCCGGTTACATGGAGAAACCGGATTTTCTCGCGGGTCGGCGGGGCTTCAAAGTACGTGACGAAATTCGCATGGTGCGACCGGGATTTTATTTGGGGCGCGCTTATCTTGATCGAATCTTCATCCTGAATTTTACGTTGGTGAATGACGAGATCGCGGCAAAAGAAGGGCCGACGTTTACGAAAACCGGTCGATCACAAGAAGACTGTTGGACCGGCACCCAGCCACGCAAGGTAATGGCGGCGCAGTGATGCATGAAACGAACCGCGACGTGGATGTTGTTGGTTTCGTTCCTCGTCGTTGGCGCTGAGGCGCTGCTAGTGGCGAATCATGTCGGTATTGGCGGCGGCAAAAATTCGATCAGGAACGAAGCATTAGCGGATCGCGCCGCAACGCAGGTTCTCGCCGACGTGGGGACCAATCTGCCGCCGCTCGGGCGATCGCTCTTCGATCAACTGGCGGGGCGCGCCGATGGCGCGGGCTGGCATGTGCCCTATCCTTTTTCAAAACTATTGGCCGCGTTGTCCCACGCCGGCGGTTGCGAGGGTGAGCAACCGGATGCGCAGTGTTACCGGGCCGTGTTGATTCCGCTCGGACGCTCGTTGCAGCGTACCTCTGCCGCGCCGGAATTTTTTAAGTATCCGCGCGTGGTCGCGGCGTTTACCGGTGAGGCAAAGGCAGGCATCGGAAGCGATTTTCCACTGCTCAAGGATCGCCTGTATTTAGGCTACCAAGAAAAAGCTAATCTGATCGAAGTCATCAGCTTCAACGACGTAGCGGGCCGGTTTGAATTTCAATTGGTAAAAAATTATGCCGCGCGCACTGAACCGCAGGTTTTTTACGCCAATCGATCCGTGTGCGTCAGTTGTCATCAGAACCACGCCCCCATTTTTTCGCGCCAGGTGTGGGATGAAACCAATGCCAATCCGGAAGTTGCTAAACGCTTGGCGAATGCGCGGGCGGATTTCGACGGTTTGCCGGTTCGCGTCGGCGTCGATGTGCCGAATGCGATCGACGATGCCACCGATCGCGCCAACCTGTTCGCGGCCTACCAGTTACTTTGGCGTGACGGCTGTGGCGACAGTCGCCGTTGTCGCGCCCGCGCACTTGCCGCGGCGCTGCAGTATCGCCTTACCCATGAGCGCGGCTTCGATGTTCAGTCCGCGATGTTTCGGCAAGATTTTCTCGTGCCATTCGAAAAAAATTGGCAAGCCCGCTGGCCCAGCGGCTTAAAGATTCCAAGTAACGATATTCCCAATCGCGATCCGCTGCAGTTCGCCGATTCCGAGCGACTGGCGCACGTCCCCGCGCGTTTTGAGCCGCTGTTGCCGCGCGGTCATAAAGAGATTTGGCAATGGGAAACCGATCGTTATCGCGTGGTCAAAGGGATCGGTGAGTTTTTCAGCGGCAATGATATTCGCATGCTGGCGGAAAAATTAGCGATCGAGTTTGATGCGAAATCCACAGCGGAAGAAATTCTGAAAGCGCCCGGATTCGTTGTGCTCGATCAGGCGATTGCAGCCATGCTCGCCGATCCGGTAGGGCAAGCTGCATTCGACCATTCGACCATCCGCCGTGCGTCCTTGCGCGGGGCCCTATGGCGCGCGCTGAGTATCGACGCGGCGCAAATCTGTTGCGGCGGCGATTCACATTTACCCCCAGCGCGAATGGATGAAGATACGCAGGATGGCGTCGTCACCGGCAACTCAGACCTAAATCTTTTCTACGGCTATTGTGCGCATTGTCATGCTACGCGCGAGCCGTTTCCACCTAACTTCATGCACGGCACGGCCCGTGATGTTGAACAGAGTTTGCAGCGCTGCGCCGAGCGGATTTTTTTCCGACTGAGCATGTGGCAAGTCGAGCCGGGTGTTCGGCCAAAAACGCCGATGCCGCCCGTAACGGCGTTGCCGATTCAGGCGGATCGCTGGGCAACTGGCAGCGCGTTGGCGGCCATGCGCGCCTACGTTGAGCCGTTCGTCGATAGCGAACTCAAGCAAAGGCCAGACAAGTGGCTCGGCCGCAGTTATGAAACACTGCGTGGCTGTTCGCCCCAGTGAAACGATGAGTCGGTAGGAGAGTTCACAGAATGGCAAAACTTGAAGAAGCCTATCCGTCCGGGCCAACGCGCGCGCAGCTTTCGCGAGTCAAATGGGTTCGCCGCCTGTGGTTGTGGCTGGCGTTTTCCATCGGCGTGCCGCTGATCTTCGGCATCTACGCGGCGCTGCGTTTTCTCCCGGATCACACCGCGCATTACGCCAGTCCC
>JBKJHT010000220.1:0-4279 GCA_046598945.1 Burkholderiales bacterium
GCCGCGGTCCAGCGGCCGTCCAATGCCAGGGGGATCGCCAGCGTGCCGAACAGCACGCCCAGCGCGAGGAAGGCTTCGACCAATAGGCGTTGGGTTTCTTGCTTACGTCGATATAAAAGTGTCGCAATGGCGATATAGAACAAGCTGAGAATCAAGGCGGAATAGGCCAGCGCGTAGGGATAAAATCGAACCAACCCGGTCTGCAAACCAAACGCCAGCAGCGGCGTACCGAACACCAATGTGCCGTCAACATAGCCCTTCAATTGCGGCGTCTGGCGGAAAGAAAGCAGAATGGAAATCGCGACGTAAAACAGGAAAAACAAAATCAGGAATGGCTCCGTCGAGGCGAAAAATTCTGGCCGATATTTCATCACGCCCCAGGCGGTGCTGATGGCGAAGGTGAAGGCAAAGCCCAACACATTCAGCGGCCGCCACGCCTTGTACCAAGCGATGGCGAGGATGCCCGCATTCAATACGGCGTAGTAACTGAACAACATGACGTGGCTGCCCTGTCCCGTAGACGTCAAAATCGGCGCGAGAAAACCGCCGCTGATGCCGAGAATCGCCAAGGCGCGAGAGTCCTGCTTGATCGCGAGGATGGCGGAAAACGCGACGATGCCGAACAATAGAAAAAAGGCGCCGCCCGCCGGCAGCAATTGATACAGCCGCAGCGCGGCGAAAATAGTGAGGTAGAGCACGCCGATCCCCGCGCCCTGCAAAATGAGGCCGTAGTTGGTTCGCGTATGGCGCAAACGCCAACCGAAAACTAACAACGCCATAGCGCCCAGCACAACGCCGAGCAAGCGAAATTCGATGGGAGCCTGAGTATGTTCCGCCGCGTATTTCAGCAAAAACGCGACGCCGAAAAACAATACGATGGCGCCGACTTTCACCATGACATTGCCGGTAGTGAAATAGTTTTTGATGAAACCCAGGGCGCGATCTTCTAACGGAATGCGGCGCGCACCACCACCGAAAGATTGCGATAACGCGGGTTGCGTGGTGTCTTGTGAAACCTCAGAAGGCAAGGCTGGAAGGCGCGTGGCGATTGGCTCTTCAGGCACTATAGCCTGGGAGGCAAGCTGCGCTTGCGTTGTGGCGGGGGTTACTTCAGGAATGTTGACGGATTCCGCAACAGATACAGCCGGAGTTTTCACATCCTCATCGCTAACGCGACCGAAGTCGCGGGCCGCAATCGGTGTTTTAATCGCGAGATCGTCGACGCTGCGCTGCAAGGTCGCCAATTGCCGGCGCAGTTTCAGCATTTCGGCGACGAGAAACCCAACGATTCCTCCCACAACGACCCCACCAAAACTCTCGCTCAACCCGCCAATCACGACGGCGCCAACCACTATAAATAGAATATTCATGAGTCCCCTTCGCGCTCCCCCTTTTGTGTCATTCCCGCAAAAGCGGGAAGCCATTTGGCGCTATTAAGTCAACATGGATTCCGCTTTCGCGGGAATGACAGCATCTTATAGCCGATACGAGCGCCGGAAATATCGAGTGCTTCGGAACGCCATCCTCAAATCGTTCCGGCCACTTTCAGCGCGGCAATCGCGGTGTCGTCGTAACCCAACTCGACAAGTATGTCATGACTATGCTCGCCGACATCGGGGACGGCATCCATGCGCACCGCCATCCCGGCGAGTTGGATCGGCGGCAATAATGCTTCGATCGGTCCGGACGGTGTGTCCACGGTGCGTTTGCGATTGCGCGCGGCGAGCTGCGGGTGATTCCAAAATTCCTGCGGCGAATTCAGGCGCGCGTTGGCAATCTGCGCCTCGTCCAAGCGCGCGAGCACTTGTTCCGAGGTTAATGACTGCAACACCTTATTGATCATCGGCTCAAGTTCCGCTTGATTTTGAATGCGCTGCGGGTTTGGCGTGAAACGAGGATCGCTCACCAATTCCGGTTGCTGCAACACGATGCGGCAAAACTTCTCCCACTCGCGCTCGTTTTGAATGCCAAAAAACACCGTCTTGCCGTCGCCGCAATCAAATGGCCCATAGGGGAAGATCACCGCGTGGGCCGCGCCGCTGCGCGGCGGCGCCGTGCCGCCGTAGGCCGCATAGTAGGCCGGGTAGCTCATCCACTCGCCAAGCGCCTCGAATAGCGTCACCTCGAACGACGTGCCTTGGCCGCTGCGCTCGCGTTGATACAGCGCGGTCAAAATGCCGCTGAACGCATACATGCCGCCGGCGATATCCGCGACTGAAATTCCCGACTTGGCCGGCTCGTCTTTCGTCCCCGTCACAGATACCACGCCGGTCTCGCACTGCACCAACAAATCATAAGCCTTCTTGTCGCCGTACGGTCCGTCGCGGCCATAACCCGACAAGTCGCAAACGATCAAGCGCGGGTATTTTTTTCTGAGTTCGGTGGCGCTCAAACCCAAGCGATCCGTCGCACCCGGCGCGAGATTCTGGATGAATACATCCGCCTTACTCAATAATTTATTGAAGATATTGCCAGCCTCCTCATGTTTCACATCAAGCGTCAAACTCTCTTTCGAGCGATTCAGCCAGACGAAATGGGAGGACTCGCCATTCACGGTTTTGTCATAAGCCCGGGCGAAGTCGCCCACTTCCGGGCGCTCGATTTTGATGACGCGGGCGCCAAGATCGGCGAGTTGGCGGGTGGCGAAAGGAACGGCGACGGCTTGTTCCAGCGCGATGACGGTGATGCCTTGTAGAGGGAGCATTTTTTGCGGAGAAGAATTAATTTATTTGCCATGATAGCCGTTCGCCGCCGCTGGGGAAAGCGCAAATAACCAATGACTTTGTTGAATTGCCTAATCCCCAACGTAAGCGTAAATGACTGGACATTGTCGATCCGATTTGTCGCGCATGCATGTCGACCTGATTTCTTCTAGGCGCGTTCTATACTGAAGGAAAGAACAATAAGGAGTCGGACAATGGGCTTCATGCAACGCACTTCGAACAAAGCTTGGCTCGCCGCACTTTTGCCGCTTGCCACCCTCGGCGCCACGGGTCTGGCTTACCTAGACCTCAAGCAGCGCGAACTCATTTTTCGCCCGGAAAAACAATCTTGGGAAGGCCTCGGCCAAACGGATCTCGCCTTCCAAGAACTATGGATTCCCCTCGCCTATGAGGCGACAGAAAAAGCCGGCATTCACGCCTGGTGGCTACCAGCCAAATGCGCCGACGCACCGGCGATTCTATTTCTACATGGCGCTTGCTGGAATTTAAGCTGGCACGTCGAGCGCATCGGCAAGTGGCAGGCGATGGGATTTTCCGTACTGGCGATTGACTACCGCGGCTTCGGCCAGAGCCCGGGCGATCTGCCGACCGAAGCCGGCGTTTACGAGGACGCCCAGCGCGGCTGGGAATACCTGCGGCAACTCGCGCCCTATGCTTCCCAGCGCATGATCTACGGCCATTCCCTCGGCGGCGCGATCGCCATCGAGCTGGCATCGCGCTACCGCGATATGGACGGCATCATCGTCGAATCTAGCTTCACCTCAATCCGCGCGATGGCCACCGTCCAAACCAAGGCCGCGCGCTGGTTACCGGTAGGCGCGATCTTGAATCACCGCTTCGATTCACTCGCCAAAGTCGGCAAATTAGATTCGCCGATTTTGTTTTTGCATGGCACGGCAGATGAAATCGTGCCATATCAAATGAGTGAAACGCTGTACGCCGCAGCGCGCGCGCCGAAAGAATTAGTGCTATTTGCGCAACTGGGCCACAGCAATATTCCGATGGAATCGTTCCCGCAATATCAATTAGCGGTACAGCAATTCGTCGATCGCATCACCCGATCGTAGTCAATTAAAGCATCGCTAACTAACATCATAAAATAATCGCGGGCGGTGAAAATCTCACCGCGCGCACGCTCTAAATCCACCCGCTATACGCGAACACTATTGCGCTGAACTGACGGGGTTACCTCGTCGCACAACATTTCGATCCCGCGTTGCACTGCAACGGTTTTTAGTCCTTCCGATAAATACGTCCACAGTCAATAATCGGATAGTGATAGCATAACGTCATCTGGTCTTTGTCCTGAACGAATCGATGTTTTTGTACGCTTCCCGCGATCTTCGACGCGTGATCTTGCGCCAAAACCACCATTGAGTTTCGGCAGGAGGCGGCGCGTGTCAGTGAGCGATTCAAATTACGATGTTTTCTAGCACTAGGCCGGACGTACCAGGCACCCGTGTCGATTGAATCCGCGACTCGCTGCAACGTTATTTGCCTGGGCTCTATATGGCAATGCCAGATAGACGCGAGGTGTGTGCCCTAAGGTCTTGTAG
>JBKJHT010000190.1:0-6121 GCA_046598945.1 Burkholderiales bacterium
TCAAGATCAAAGAAAATCGCAGTAACTTACTACATTTTCCGTTGGCGGGTTGTGAAGCCTATTCCAAGCAAACCCAAACCTAACAGCGCAAGCGTGATCGGCTCCGGTACATCTACGCTAACGATCCGCGCGGTAACGAACAACTCGCTTTTCTGGGCTTCTGCCGTATACACTCTATTGCCGACAATAAACGCGCCATCACCTGCCTCAAGGCCGAAAATCAGCAGATAGTTGAGGCCGCCTGAACTAAAGGCCACTGGGGCGAGACCGCTAGCGTCAAAGTCGAAGAAGTCATCGCATACCGACGCGGCTGGGGTGGGATTCACACAGGGCTCGATGTTTACTGTTTCCGTGAACGCGATATTAATTGCGCCGGTGTCGGTAAGCACAATCGCACCACCATTCTCGTCCGTGACCTGAATCGTATTCAAGATGTCGATGGAGTAGTTGAATGCTCGCGGAATTATCACATTGTCATGGACTAGCTTGTTAATGCGCACTGCCGGATCGCCGGCATTGACGCCGTTAATCGTTGTCAGGCTAAATAGCTCTAACGAACTACGCGGGCTTGTGCCTTCAACCCACTCGATGCGGTTGGGCGTAGCGGGCAGGCAACTTAAACTACCGGGACCTGGGGAAGGACTAGCACTAGCACAATCAAAACCCTTGGGTTCGATGTTATCAAGGGTAAACGGGGCGGCCGATGCGGCCATTGGTAAAACCAACGATGCTGTCAAAGCACCTAAGATTGCCAGCCCACTTGTTGATATTGTCTTAAACATATAAAGCTCCTTTGTTATCTAAAAGTAAAAAAATCGTGGCAAATAATATTGTTACTCTCGTAGTTGTATTGCAAGCATGAACTGTGCCTATCAAAAAATGAGTTAAATTTCAATTAGATACCTGCGCTGCCCGCTCTGGCTGAACGACTAGTGTTAAGAATTTCGACATCGAATTTTGGCAAAGACTGTAACGAATGGATTTCAATTTCCGTCAAACGATCGGTTGAGGGAGCCTTGGTTATATATAACAGTATGTTTATTAATAGTTATATTTTTAGATGGAGTGCCCAATGCTGAAATTGCTATCCGGGAGATGGTGTAAGAAAAATCGACACTTAACCGTAGAATTCAAAGACAAAACTTATTGCAGCGGCGAACATGAAAACGATTTAACCCGCATACTCGAATTTTCGTTCGTAATCAAGGGTTAAGCCGAAGGGAAAATCTAAGTAGGGCCAAAATTTGACGTCGCTACGGGCTCGAAGCCCTTCCGGTAGTGCATCGCACACCAGACGGGCGTTCGGTTCGCCGTGGCTTTTCCTGAGTTGGATGTGCATGGTTATCCGTTCGCCTTCGGTGATGAGGCGAAACGCGCCGGTTACAACATCGGCAACGCCATGGTTGTCATATAACGCATCTTGAAACTGAATGACATTGGCGCCAGCGTCAAGCGAGCTTTTTTCTCGGCCCATCAGGGCGATCAGCGGCAGTGCAGACATGGTTGGCATCGCCAGGCCGACATGGTCAAAGGCTCGGCGAACGTTTTCGCGCGTGACGACGCGCGCGATGTCGCCCGTCGTGTAGCGAATCAGCGGTATAACCCGGCCGTGTTCGATCATCGAAACAATAAGCTGGCCAAAGCCTTGAGCGTTGGGATCAACAATCTCAATGAAAGTGCGCAGCGGATTGTAATGAAATAGGGTTGCCACCGCCGCCTGGGGCGAATCCTCACCGAACAGCGCATCGCGGAATAGCGGGTGAGAACGCACCAGACGACGAAATTGTATCGTTTGTCGCGTTTCAAATAGAATGTTCAGCCCCAATTCCGCGACGCCAAAGGAAGAACCGATCCACCCCCCGGCCGCGCTGTCTTGATCAATACCCAATTGCCGCGCAAGGTACGCGCGATAGTTTTCGCCGAAGGGCTCCTCGCCTATGATGACGCTGATCCGCTGCTTGTTCCAAATAATGCCTTGTTCTCTGGCCAGGTCGAACAGGCATTTTAGAAACAACGGATCGCCTATAAGGATGATTTGGTCGAACTGCGGTCCAACATCGCGTGCAATCGCAAGAGCCATATCTTCGCGCACACTGGTTTCCGCAACGCAGACGGTGTTTGACGAAAACCGCACCCCCATGGGCAAACAGTTAATCACCAGGGTGCGCAAATGGTCGATATCAAATGCTTCTTGTAAACCGAGGTCAATATCGTCGGCCGCCGCGCGCGCCGCCACCCAAGTTGAGAGGCCGAAACTAAGGCGGCCGGTCGCTCCGGAACTAGTGAGCACCCCGGCAACTTGATTCAGGGTTCCCGGCAGTGCGAGCTGGGTGAGGGAAAAGCGAATGAAGGTATTTTGTTTGTTCAATATTGGGGCGCGGCGCAGGACTTCATCGGCACTGGACACACTTTGCCAGTCGAGATTGTGCTCGCGAAGCAACGTCAGATAGGCCTCACTTTTCGCGGCGCTGCGAAACGCTTTCAGTAACCTTTGATTACTGACGGCGAGAAGCTTTTCCGGCGTCGCTTTCGCCAACAATGCCAGGCGAAAGCGGCGCATCAATTTGTTTTTAAGTGAAACCATGACAAACGGTTCAACCTCGATGCGTGGTTTGTCAGGCTATTCTATCGACTCCCGGGCTTGCGGGCGAAAAATCTTGGAGTATGCGACCCTAACGTCGCAGCAGCCTCGACATAGGCGTACACAGGTTCACAGCCAGGCTGTAGCGCGAGAATGACGCGATTTCAACTCGCGGAATCTGAATGCGGAAAGTTAGCTAGTCCAATTTTGGACAGGGGCCGTTGCGACTGCGGTGAAGTTGCGGTTCATTCTTCAATCGCAGCACGCGGATGCCATCGCCTAGATCGGGTTCCGGATTTCTAAACCAATCGGCCAACTGCCCGCTTAACCTTGGCACGCTATCTTGCAAGCTGGAGAGGCTCACACAATGGGGTGTGACTTGTCCGAAGTAGTCCGTCTCCGGGCCGATTGGGGAGAAAATCACGCCGTAGCGCTTGAGCAGCCGAACCAGCGAGCGCTCCATTGCCGCATACCAGTGATTGATACCCGCCTCAAGGCAGTATTGGTACATTGCCTTGTAAAGGCCCAATACGATCCACTCACAGCGCGGACGCGAACGCCGCTCGATCCGCGTGGGCGCTAGCCGTCCGGATCCGGTGGCATCAATGAAGTCGCTATCCCGGTCTTCGGATCGGCGCAATAGGGTTTTGCTGACCACGAGCCGGGAAATTTCCATAGCATCCTCGACTGGTAATCCGCAGACACCGAGGGACGTATCGCGGCAGTAATTTTCGAATGGGAAGCCGATTCCCGGCATATGCCGTACTAGCCGAACGCTTCCTAGCACTTTCCCGTTATGGTCGACAGCGGCAAAATGCACCGCCGCGGCATCATACGAGTCAGATTCCTCCCCGTTCGGATAATTTTCCTGTGACAGGAAACCGCGTTCGACGCAATAAACTTGATAGCGCAACGCGAATAACTCCCGCAGTTGATTCGTCCCGAGTTGATCTAGCATGTTTGAATTTCTCCCTATGCGAACTGATATATAAAGCAACAATGATGCCAATAAAATTTATTATAAATAACAATTGGTTAACTAACGTAGTTGCAATTCGCTCGCCTTTAATGTCTCCAAAAAACGACGAATAAACTAGAAAAAATCTAACATCATGAATAAAAATGGAAAAATTTGTCTCAAAACGGCGACGATCGCGGTAAAAAATTCAGGCCCGGGGGCTAGCGGGATACTTAATTCGCGGGTCAGGCTCGATAGTGCCGGTTTAGCGGATTTAGCCGATTCATCCCAAGAATAACGGATTCAGTCGTGTCTCCGCGCAAGCAGGTCATCAGGGACTTCCTAACTCATTGTCCCGCTGTAAAAAAACTGTAATTTCTACTTGACCTGGTATTTTTTTTCCCTTAAAGTGGGAAAATGTAGGAAGAAGTGGAATTTAATGGATTTTTAGCGAGCCAAAACGACGATATGTTTCAAGGATCAACGGCTCTCACGTTGGATGCGAAGGGAAGGTTGGCAATTCCAACAAAGCATCGTGAGCTCATGAATGGACAGTCGCAAGGTAAGTTAGTGCTTACTGGGCACCCAGATGGGTGCCTTTTGCTTTATCAGGCGCCGACATTTGATGAGGTTCGCTCCCGGTTATTAGCTGTGAGTGATACTAACTCACGGGTTGCCTCCTGGAAACGCGTCATCGTCGGTATGGCTGAAACTATCGAGCCCGACGGCCAAGGGCGGGTTTTGGTGACACCGGAATTGCGCAAATTCGCCGGCATGGAAAAACAACTAATGATGGTGGGCCAAGGCAACCGTTTTGAAGTTTGGAGCGAGGCGGCCTGGAATCAACAATTGGAACACATTCGCGCTCAAAGTGGCCAAGCGATGCCGCAAGCAATGGAGAGCTTTACTTTGTGAGCGAGGGCCTGGTCCACCGTGCGGTGTTGTTGGACGAAGCGGTGGCGGCGCTGGCAATTAAAGCGGATAGAGTTTATGTCGATGCGACGTTTGGTCGCGGCGGACACAGTAGAAAAATTTTAGAAACGATCGGGCCGGCCGGAAGGCTTATCGCGCTAGACAGTGATCAAACTGCGATCGCGGCCGCGCAAGAAATCAAAGACCCGAGGTTTCAAGCGCTGCATGCAAGTTTTGGTCGACTTCAGGCGGTGTTAAGCGCTGTGGGTGTGGTGAAAGTGGCTGGGGTGTTACTGGATTTGGGCGTGTCATCACCGCAATTGGATGATCCAAGCCGCGGGTTCAGTTTTAGACATAACGGGCCTCTCGACATGCGCATGGATCAAGGCCAAGAACAAGACGCTGCGCATTGGTTGAATCACGCCAGCGAACATGAAATCGCGGGGGTCGTAAAAGACTATGGTGAGGAGCGGTTTGCTAAGCAGATTGCAAGATCGATTGTTACGGCAAGGGGCCAGCGGCCACTTTCCACCACAAGGGAACTTGCCGCACTCGTGGCAGGGGCGGTCAAAACGCGCGAGCGCGGTCAAGATCCGGCAACGCGCACATTTCAGGCTGTTCGGATTTTCCTCAATCGGGAGCTTGAAGAATTGGCGTTAGTGTTAACTCAAGCGATGGACATCTTGGAAGCGGGGGGGCGCCTGGCGGTGATCAGTTTTCATTCGCTGGAAGATCGTATCGTCAAGCGTTTCATGCGCGATCAAGCCAACCCGGACACGATGCCCTCGCGCCTGCCGCTCAAAGCCACGCAATTGCCACAACCTAAGCTCATTATTATCGGTAAGCCTGTGTATGCGTCCGATGCGGAAGTTGCGGCGAATCCGCGCGCACGAAGCGCGGTTCTGCGCGTCGCGGAAAAACCATGATGACGCGGATCAATATCGCTTTACTACTGCTGCTGGTGGCGTGCTGCCTGTCCCTCGTGACGGCGCAACATCGTGCCCGGAAAACATTCACCGAACTGACGCGACAGCAGGAAATCGCGGCGGCGCATGGCGTCGAATTCGATCGCCTGCGGCTCGAACAGCGAACCTGGGCGATGCATAGTCGCATTGAAAAAATTGCAAGATCGAATTTGAAAATGCAGGCGCCGGAAGCCGATCGCATCCGCATTTTAAGTTTCCCGTCCCGTCCCTGACATGAGTTACGCACCCCATAACCCAGCCCTCAGTTTGAAGCTCGAAGGCTGGCGTTCGCGTCTGCTGTTGCTGCTGATCTGCCTAGTCTTCGTTGGCCTCGCTGCGCGCGCGGCCTATCTGCAGGGGGTGCGCCACGATTTTTTGCAACAAAAAGGTGAGGCTCGCTATAGCCGCGTGATCGAACTGCCGGCCACTCGTGGCATTGTTTACGATCGCCACGGCGAAGCGCTGGCGATCAGCACGCCGATGGAATCGGTCTGGGCTAGCCCCCCGGATGCGAATTTGAGCGCCTTCCAACTGGCTAAACTGGCTCAAATTCTACGCGTCGAGAAAAGCGAGATCCAGAGACGTCTGAATGACAAGGCGCGTGGCTTTGTCTATTTAAAGCGCCAAGTTTCGCCGGAACTGGCGGCCACGGTGACGGCGCTTGATATTCCCGGCGTCTTTTTGCGCCGTGAGTACCGGCGTTAC
>JBKJHT010000199.1:0-5410 GCA_046598945.1 Burkholderiales bacterium
CGCCTTTTCGTGAAAGGCGCTCCCGATGTGCTGCTCGAGAATTGCGGTCACTCTTACGAGTCCGAGGGCGAGATCGTGCTAGACGATGCGTCCCGGGACCGGATCAACGAGGAATACAGGGCGTTGGCGGAACAAGGGTTGCGCGGACTGATCGTTGCCACGCGCACGCTTCCGGCGGCCGAGTTCGAGCTTGGCGGCGACTTGTTCGAGTACGTAAAGGATCTCACCTTTGTCGCGTTGGTCGGGCTTATGGACCCGCCGCGTCCGGAAGCGCGGGACGCTATCGCCCTCTGCCAACAGGCGGGCATCCAGGTCAAGATGATCACCGGGGACCACAAGGACACCGCCGCCGCCATCGCCCGCGACCTCGGTTTGAAAGGGAAAGTCATCACCGGGGCCGACCTCGATGCCATGGATGCGGACCGGTTGGCGCAGATCATCGAAGACGTGACGGTGTTTGCGCGGGTCGTTCCGGAGCACAAGGTGAAGATTGTACAAGCCCTTAAAGCAAAGGGGCATGTGGTGGCAATGACGGGCGACGGCGTCAACGACGCGCCGGCGCTGAAGCACGCCGACATCGGCGTGGCGATGGGGAGCGGGACCGAAGTGACGAAAGAAGCGGCCACGATGGTGCTGACCGACGACAATTTCGCCACCATCGTCGGCGCCGTGAGGGAAGGCCGCACGCTCTACGACAATATCCTCAAGTTCATCCGCTTCCAGCTCTCCACCACCATGGGGGCGATCCTCACCGTGTTCTTTGCACCCCTCGTGGGCATGCCGGAACCTTTCACGGCGATTCAGATACTCTGGGTGGCCATAATCATGGACGGGCCGCCCGCCGTGGCGTTGGCGCTGGATGCCGCGCGGCCGGGCATCATGCGCGAGCCGCCACGCAGCCGCGATGCACGCATACTCACGCTGCGCCGCCTGGGCAAGATCATTGCCTTTGGCGCCACCATGATGGTCGGCACGCTCGCCGTTCTGTATTACGGATTACATACCGGAACTGAGGAGCGCGCTCTGACCCTGGCGTTCACCACCTTTGTGCTGTTCCAGTTCTTCAACGTCTTCAACGCCCGCGCCGAGACCGGCACCTCATTCAACCGGCGTTTCTTCGATAACCGCATGCTTTGGGCGTCGCTGCTCGGAGTGGTGGCGCTACAGGCGGTGGCCGTGCACTGGTCTCCCGCCCAGGCGATCTTCCCCACCACGGCTCTTACACCGGGCGACTGGGTGATCGCGACCTCAGTCGCTGCCTCCGTTCTGCTGTTGGAGGAAGCACGAAAGCTGGCAATGCGTGTTTTAAAACACTTACGGGTTAGAAGGGATCAGGCCTATTGATACGGAAAGCATTAAGTCTTTAGCGTAAATTAAGAGGATCACATTGATCAGATAGGTGGCGTGGTTGCTTCAGGTGCGGCAGCACCTGACTGATACGTTTAAGTTTCTTACCAAGGAGAGCCCATGTTCAGTCACATTCTTATTTCCACCGATGGTTCACCGGTCAAGGCGATGCGTTCGACCAGAAGATGATCGACGGGTTCGAGGAACGCGCGCGGGAGGCAGGACAAAAGTGTGTCGACGCGATCGACAAGGCTGTCGATGACCCCTGCGTTTCGGGGGTGACGAACCCCCTCACTGTCTGAGCCTCTTGCAAAACCCCTAGCGCTCGCGGTAGCAAAGGGTAGCGACCACGGTGTGTCGGGATTTTTTCGTTGCCCAAGTTAATTTTCGCGGTGAGCGAACCCTAAATCATCAATTTGCCTCGGTGGTCTCGACACCTTTCCCGGCACGCCTCTTGGCAACAGCTGATTGTGAGCCATTCCGTGTTGCCGCTTGCAGCGGTTATCTGAGCAACCGCAACAACTGATCCGCTGTCAGTGCCAGTAAGCCAAACATCAAGTGGCTCATCACCTTGGCGGGGCCTCTAACCCAAACCTGCCGGCCACCAAATTCATCCTTCAGCCGCGCATTCGTGCGTTCGGCCTGGCTGCGTTCCATATACCGCTGCGCCTCGGCGGGATCGAACGCGATCTTCTCGCCACCGCGCGGATTGTGGTCCATCAGCGGTACGTGTCCCAAGCTGCGGCTGTGGTTGCGAATCTCTTCGCTGCAGTAGGCCGCATCCATCAGGTCATAGCAGTTCGTCACCCGGCTTTGCCTCATCAGTGCCAACGGAATCGCCGTCTGGCTATCATGCACCCACATGCCATCGGTAGCGCCGCCAGAATCTGGGTCAGGCTCTGGCCCAGTTGTCGTGCAATCGTCTTGAGCTTGGGCTCGCGCACCTCGTCCTTACCCGGACGGCCCCGCTTCGCCTTGGCGGCCTGGGCGGCCGGTTCGGCCTTCTCTTTGCGTACCGGCGTCTCGCGCGCCTCGATCGCGGGGCCGTCCCGACTGATGTAGCCGATGGCCCAAGGCCAGCCCCTCAACGTCTGGCCCAGAGGTTGCCGCACCCGCGCTTCGTGTGCCCGTTCGGCCAACTTGGCTTGCGTGAATTCGTCCAATGCCCGCGAGAACATCGATGGGTCGGGCACTGGCTTCCACATCGAGAATCCGCAAATGCGCCGCAGTGCTCGATCAACCTTCAGCCGTTCAATCAGTGCGGTAGTGGTCGTCAAATCCAATACTGCCTTGGCGACGAACGCGCTCGCCAAGGCACCACGATCATGCGGGGGTCGGCCCACACCACACCCGCTCGAGGGGCTGGCCTACGGGGTGGCCTAGGGCCAAGGCCATTCAACAAACTCTTCAATCCGCACCCATTCCAGCGTGTGAATTACCTTCTCCAGCTTCGAGGTCAGCGGCCCAATCTTGCTTCTGAGTTCGGGCATCAACTCGCGTTGAACCACTTCCCCAACGTTGCATTATCAAATCGCGTTGCGCAATACTCATGGTGGGCGCAGATGTTTGTGTCGACAACTCGCATCATGCCAGCGATGGTTGCGCCCACCCTCTCTTTTACGCCGTTCCGCGTGAAATAATTCTCCGCGTCAATGGGGTTTTGCAAGATTCTCACATTAAGTTCCATTAATTATGAAGCAGTACACTAGGATGGGCTTCTACGGGTAAGGGAGCGAACGATGCGGCCATTGAAGCGTTCCAAAAGAGAGCGGAGCTCAGCGGTGGGAACTTCGATTCGCTTGGCGCTCTTGGCTTTGCCTATGCACGAGCAGGCAAACGCGATGAGGCCTTAAAGGTGCTAGCGACGATGAAGGAGCGTGCCAAGAGGGAAACCTTTGACTCGATAGGATTTGCTTGGATTTATCTGGGTCTCGATGACAAGGATGCCGCGTTGGAATGGTTGCAAGAGACTTATGATGAACGCCCCAACATGCAATTGGCCTTCGTTAAGGCCTTCCTCTATGATCCGCTTCGCTCCGATCCTCGATTTATCGAATTGTTGAGGAAGGTCGGGTTCGAGAAATAAATGGACGGGTAAGGTGCAAATGCGCATCACGAATTTTTTGTACTCGCCATGCGGGGCGATTGCCCTACTCAATAAGCGCCATACTTCAGCACATTAAAAACCGCTGTCGGTCGCGTGAATCCCTTGAACGTTACATCACCGAGCGGCTCGGCCTTGAGCATTTCTTCCTCCATCGCCACCACACGCTGCGAGATCAGAATCTGGCCGGATTGCGCGTAGCTGCAAAGACGGGCCGCTAGATTGCAAACGCTGCCATTCGCGCAATAGCCCCAGCGCCCTTCGTAACCTGCCGCGCCTATGGTGGCGTAACCATGGGAGATGCCCACGCCGAAACCTAGATCGAAGCCGCGCTTGCGCCATTCCTGCATGAGTTGCGTGACTTGGTCGCGCAATTCCAGCGCCATGCGAATGGCGCGTTCGGTGGGATTGTCTTGCTTCACCGGGTCGTTGAAGAAAATGAAAATGCCATCGCCGGCAAAATGTTCCAGCGTGCCTTCGTAATTGACCAGGCCCTTTCCCACCTCCGCGTGATATTGCGCGAGCACCGCCATTAACTCTTCCGGCTCGGCGGTTTCGGCGAAAGAGGTGAAGCCGCGCAAATCCAAAAACATCGCGGTAATGTCGCAGCGATGGGGTTTCAAAACTTCGGAAGCATTGCCGGAGACGATCGCCTCCGCCAGCTTCTTCGGAAAAAACTGCGATATCTGCCCGAGCCGATCGATCTGCGCCAATTGTTCTTGCACGCGTGACTCAAGATTGCGATTCAGGTCGGCGAGTTGATCTTGATAGGTTTTGATGCGCAGCAACGAATTCACCCGCGCCATCAACTCGGGCTGGTTGATCGGCTTGGTCAGAAAATCGTCGGCCCCGGCGTCCAGCCCTTTGGCGCGTTCGCGCGTCGCATCCAGCGCCGTCACCATGACCACCGGCAGCAGCGCCGTCGCCGCATTGGCGCGGATGGCACGGCAAACATCGTAGCCGCTCATGTCCGGCATCATGACATCAAGTAGAACCAGATCCGGTTGCTCGGCTCCAACTTGCGCCAGCGCTTCTTTCCCGCCTGTCGCGGTGACGACGACAAAGCCTTTGTAGGTCAGGATATCGACCAGCATCTTGACGTTTAAGGGCGTGTCGTCTACGACAAGAATTTTAGCCATCAAACGCTACCCATCGGCTTGGCGTCCGGCGCGACTGGAGCGCAGTTGAAAAATTCGCATAGACCGGCTGTCATGAATTTTATGCATCGAAGCTAAAGTAGAACCGTTGCCGTATCTTAAAACAGTTTTCGTTGTCGTGGAAAAACTACTGCAGGCCGGGCGCCGGCGGCTTTAGTGTAGCGCGCCGAATTAACAAAGATTTCCTCCCCTTCAAGGGGAGGGCTAGGGCTGGGTGGCCTAGGGCCAGGGCTACCCCGTCCCACCCTTCTCTTGAAGGGGAAGGAAATCGCTTTTGTAACGCTGTGCCAGCTCTTTCCCGTCAATGCCTGTAGAACTAATATCCATGCGCCTTAACAAGGGCATCGCGTGGAAAGCCTTACCCATGCCGGGCGCCAGGCATGTGTTCCCAAGTGTGAATAAGTCACAGTTTTTCTGTGCACTAGCGCAATGATTGATTTTTGCGTGTGGCGGATCATGGGAACCATGGCAGCACGTAATTAAATAAAGGAGACCACCATGACACGCATACACTACAACGTCGATTTTCACATCGGCAACGTTTTTGTGCATTGGCTCCAGACGCGCTACCTGCACAAGCTGGAGAGCTACTTGGCCAGCCATGATTCCGCTAGTTTTCATTAACAAGATCGGGCTTCACCCGTCGCAGATCGTTCATTGACTTTCATTCACCAAAGGAGATGCCACCATGCTTACGACCAAAACCCTAGCCGTCGCGATCGCCACCGTTGCCACGTTGTCGGTCAACGTCCACGCCGAACTCCAAACCAATCCGCTGCACCCGGCTTACTACGCCGAGCGC
>JBKJHT010000181.1:0-13357 GCA_046598945.1 Burkholderiales bacterium
ATTGAAAGGCGAAGGCATCAGTGTGCGCGTGCTCAACATGCACACCATCAAACCATTCGATCGCGACGCGGTACTCAAAGCTGCGGCGGAAACTCGTGGCATCGTCACGGCTGAGGAGCATCACCTGGTTGGCGGTTTAGGTGGCGCCGTCGCGGATTTACTCGCAGTCGAGCGGCCGACGCGCATGCGCATGATTGGTATGCCCGATGTGTTTGCGGTGGTGGGCCCGACGGTGCGTGTTCGGGAGAAGTATGGGATGAGTGTGGAGGCTATTGTGAATGCTTGTCGAGGATTGCTTGAAAACGTTCGCAATTCATGATTCTGGCGAACACGCGGGATAGATCCAACGAAGCGAAATCGAGTGGATTGTCGACTCAGCATCTGTTTTGAGCGAGGTCCGATATTCAGGACGGGCAAGTTGATGTTACTTTATCAACTTGTAAGGAGTTTCCATGAAACGTATTCCCCGTCGTATTTTTCAAGAAGAATTTAAACGTGAAGCAATCAAGTTGGTCAATGAGCAAGGATTGACGATCTCTGAAGCCTGTAAAAAGCTCCACATTGCAACAAAATCATTACGCACTTGGATGAAGCAGGAACAAAATGGTGAACTCAAGTCGAGCTTGGGTGCCAACAAACTGACCGCAGACCAGCTTCGAATTCGCGAGCTTGAGCGAGAGTTATCGATTGCCAAGACCGAGCGAGATATATTAATGGCCCTAGGCCACCCAGAAAAAGCGACGGCGTACTTCGCGAAGGAGTCGAAGTGAGATATGAGCTAATTCCGATTGAGTGGACGGGCAAGTCGTTTAATACTTCATAATGATTAATCTTGCTTAAAATGTGTTGGTCTGGGCCCACCTAGAGGGAGTCTGCAGCGCCATACCAGGGAAGAACAATTGGTAGTTATTGCGCCCGCAATTTTTAGCTGCGTACATCGCAATATCGGCGTGAGTCAAGAGCGTTTCCACATCATGAGCATCGCTCGGATAAAAGCTGATGCCGATACTGGCGGATACGGACACCTCATGGCCGCCGCACGGCGCTTTTTTCGACAGTGCTTCCAACAGCTTGCGGGCTGCAAGGATTGCGTTTTCCGGACCAGTGATATCTTCCAAGAGCGCGATGAATTCATCACCCCCCATCCGAGTGATAATGTCTTTGTCGCGCAAACATGTTGTGATGCGGTCCGCGACGGTTTGCAACAGCACATCACCAACCGCATGACCATAAGTATCGTTAACTGCTTTGAAGCCGTCCAAATCGATAAACAATAATGCCAGTTGAGTTCCGTGGCGCGCGGCGCGGTTCAGCGCCTTGTTACAGCGGTCCTCAAAGGAGGTTCGATTCGGTAATCCGGTAAGCGCATCGTAATGAGCAAGCTGATGGAGCCGCTGCTCGTACTCCTTTTGGACCGAGATATCGTTGAATACACCCACGTAATGAGTTACGTGGCCACCCTCATCCTGCACCGCGCTCATACTGAGCATTTCGGGATAAAGCTCCCCGCTTTTGCGCCGATTCCAAATTTCACCCTGCCAGTGGCCGGTTTTTCTTACGGTTCTCCAGATCGAGCGGAAAAAAGCCACATCGTGATGACGGGACGCGGGGTAACTCGGAACCGATCCCATGACCTCCACCTCCGTGTAACCGGTAATAACGCTGAACGCCCGGTTAACAAAGATGATGCGGCGCCGATTATCCGTAATGACGACGCCCTCAGCCATGTGGCTCATGGCATTCGCGGCAACGCGTAGCTCCCGTTCCACCTTTATATTTACCGAAATGTCGCGAAGGATCGCAAGGTGAGCAGCCCGCCCGCCCCATTCGGTGTCGCTATAGCTTATTTCAACCGGTATCTTCCGCCCATCAACGTGATTGATGTTTTGACGCGTGTTGATAGAAGCAGCGGTATTCTCGCTGTTGGGGATGTTCAACTTATCGTGCGTATGAGGCAGATAATTACCGTACCGGGATCCGATTAGAGTCTCTGCGGACACGCCCGTCAACTGCACGGCACGTTGATTTACCTCTAATATTGATCCGTTATCCCGGTCCACGACGATCAAGGCGTCGCTCGCGTTAGTAAGTAGCGTTCGATATTGTTCTTCGGACTGCCGAATGCTTTTGAGAATGCGGGCAGAAATATACGCACCAAGGCAAATAAGCAGGGCAATGATGCCACTCACGGTAAAGAACAGCAGCCGCGTCACCCACCGCGCCACGTCAGCTAGCGTCGCGGTGAAGGCCGCTTCTAGCGGGCGCACTGCGTCGTTAACGCTTTCCACTTGATTCAATATTGCCTGTACGTCTCGGCCAGGGGCCGCAGTTTCGACCTGCTTGCGCAGGATTTCAGAAAGCAGTTGCAATGCCACTATCTGTTCATCGCCCTGAGTCCACAGGCCGACGACCCGCTTAAAGAAAGGAAATTCCGCACAACCGCGAAACAGCATAATCAGCCCCGGGATGTCATCGGGGTGATTACCGCCTTCGGTAAATCCTTGCGTTGCGACGGCGGGGTCATACGCTGGTTTCTGCAGCTCGATTCTTGCGATCCGGTCGCCAAGGGGAATGGCCATGGCAGCCTCGAACTTCCGCAGGTATTCCGGGTTGCGTGTCTCCCCGTAACGCTGCAGCAGGAACACCGCATCGCGTTGTGCCTTGGACCACAGACCTTCACCCCCCACATAGGCGCGTACCCACGACTGGACACTTAGGGCAGTAAGGGTGAGTGCGAGCGAGACGATCGTGATCGAAACAAAGATCACCAAAATGGGAGCCAGTTTTCGTTGTAACCGCAAACGCGAAATCTTTATATGATTCATTGGGATGATCTAAAACAAGGGGCACGCGCCGCTAAATGAATTCCACTTTTAGGAAACATGACCTGATGCAAACAGAGGCAAGTCATTGAGGAGCCAATAAAGTACTCTGATAAGTTAATACACATGCAACAGTGCGAATACGACGGCACGTTGCGTAATACCCCTCTAATAGTATCTTTTTCAGAGCCTTAATGATATATAATATTAGATAACCGCATTAATATAATGATTATTATATTAAATTTAATGGCTTATAATAAATAATATTCCTTATAACGACTTAATTTAAAACATAAAGTCATGTGTGCGAATTTAAAGTAACGAAGTTGTGTAAATATCTGTTAACTTTTGTTAATTACGCTAACGATTCCTCAACCTTTGTTGTTGTCCGGGTGGGGGTCAACTGTCGTCAGAAAAATCTAGTCTAGGCAATAAAGCCCCCAATTCTTTTTAACCCTTATCGATCTGTAGCATTTAATGGAGTTCACTATGAGTGACGAATTTGTTCGAACGGGCACACTAATGGATACTACAAGTTATCCTGTGTGGGCTCAGGAAATGATCCACGATTGTTTCGCTAGCAAACAAGCCGTGGTTCAGCATGAGTTTTACCGAAAAATGCGCGACGCAGAACTCACGGAACGCCAAACCCGCGACTTTTTAGTGGGCGTGTTTCCCGTGATCGAGCAGTTCCCCCAATACATGGCCATGAATCTCCTTAAGTTGCAATACGGCAAAAGCAAGGGGCACGACATGGCGCGTAAGTATCTCATTCGCAATATTCGCATCGAGCAGAACCATGCCGACTACTGGGTCGAATGGGCGGAGGCCAGCGGTGTCAGTCAGCAAGAGCTGATCTATGGCGCTGTCCCAACCCCGTCGCACGCGCTCGCCCACTGGTGTTGGCATACCTGTGATCGCGACACCCTGGCGGCGGCGATGGCGGCAACCAACTACGCCATTGAAGGGGCAACCGGGGAATGGTCAAGCGTCATTTGCGCCAACGACACTTACGAAAATTTGTTTGCGCCCAATGTACGCAAGAAAGCCATGAAATGGCTCAAGCTGCACGCGGAGTACGACGATAAG
The DNA here is from genome assembly GCA_046598945.1 of Burkholderiales bacterium. Classification (GTDB taxonomy): domain Bacteria; phylum Pseudomonadota; class Gammaproteobacteria; order Burkholderiales; family JALYOK01; genus JALYOK01. Next base: position 3,915 of record JBKJHT010000181.1, read on the forward strand.
CATCCCTGGGAAGCGCTCGAGATTATCTGCACGATCATGGGCAATAATCCAACGGCGCGTGGCATCCATCTGTTGGGATCGTGTATCCGTAAGAGTTACGACTACATGGCGCTGATTCTGGATCACGCTCTAGAAAGCAGGGATATGAAGGAAACCCGTTATTCGCCCTCGTATTTGATGGAGCATTGGGAACGCCGCCGCGCGGCCTAATGCCTCGCCGGCCACAATAAAAAAAGACGTTACATTCCTCATCGGGCGTTCGCTACAGACGCGAACGCCCTGTGTTTTTTGAAGTGATCGCAAAGCCCAGTGCCGTGGCTCGGCGTTCGAGCGCAGCGCGCGAGTTGCTGCTCTTCGTAACGCTGCTGCCCGTGATCGACGAAGTCTTCTCCCCCGTTAACATAAAGTACGCCATGCGCGCTAGCGTATGCGCCACCGCCGTGTAGGGAAAGATGAAAATGAACGGGTGCAAAATACGCGTCGCTCGCCCGATCAGTCATTGAAGCAAACGACTTGCGGCTCAAGCCACCGCAACTTGAATTTGAGGAGAAGTCGTTTGCTGGCAAAGCACAACCGGTTTGCGCTTTTAATTTCCCGATTCAACGCTTCGCCGACCCATTGTTGCCGTCCCTGCGGGGCACGGAAAAGCAGCGCGGAAGCCGATAAAAATCGTGTCGCATTCCAAGAAAAATACCGATCAAAAAGGGAAGCAGCAAGTCTGTGAGAATAAAGGGAAAAACGACTACACCCCCACCAACCACGCGGGTATCCTACCGTGAGTTATTGCACTGAAATTACCAGGAGGCCATTAACGGGCATTTGTAAGCTACGAGCGAATTAACCGATCGCTGGTCACGAACGGCAGCCCCGTTCAAGTCAACACAATATCCCGAAGCGATTCCCCACGCCGGACTTTTATCTTCACATCCACGCGCGATCCTAGCCGGTTGATGATGGACATCAGTCGATCAACCGTGAAGCGGCCAAGATCGGCGTTACGAATCCGCGAGAAATCGGCCGCCGCAACGCCGGTAAGGCTATGGGCCGCGCGTACGCTTAATTCATCACGATCGAGCACCTTGATAATCTCCGCGGCTAAGATCGCCTTGAATTGTCCGACATCCGCGCTTTGATGTCCGAGATCGCGAAATACATTGCCGCTACCGCGAACGACGTCGAGCTTTTCCTTTCTCATTGCAACATCTTCTTCAATCGCTTTAACCGATCTTTGATCAGATCAATATCCTGTTTTGATGTCTTTATTCCTTGGGGGGATTTTTTCTTGAACGCTTGAATAACCCATACTTCCTCGGCAATTTGCACCGCGTAGATCACTCGAAAAGCGTCACCGCGAAGAGGTAACGCGATCTCAAACACGCCGGAGCCCATGCCCTTCATGGGTTTTACTATATCCGCTTTACCGCCTTCAGCCGCAATCGTCAAAGCGGTCAGGCAAATGGTTCTGGCGCTTTCGGGAGATGATTCAAAATCCTTCAGCGCTGCCTTGATCCAAAGAACGGCTCGCGTGCGTCTGGTCATTGACCAATTGGATCGCCACGAAAAATAAATGTTGTCATATTAGACAACATATGTCAATGCCCTCGATACTCGCGATAGGAACCCATTTTTAACAGTGGCATCGCCAGAAGGCGCGCCACGCTTGCTTCTCGCCCTGCCGTGCCTGAAGCGCCGCACCCCGTTTGCCTGGCCCTAGCCAGTGGCTAGCCTACCGGGGTAGCCCTAGGCTAGCCACTGGCCTAGGGCCAGGGCTACCCGGGCCTGGCGAAGCGCTTTAGTTTTTGATCAGGCTTGCATCAAAAAATAAGATCGTGTGCGTGTGTGCGCTATGGATGATTTAACCGACCGCCAACGCGAGATCCCCGCCTTTGTCCGCGAGCAGAACGCGCTAACTCGCGTAAGACGCATAAGGTAGGACGTCCCTTTCCCGCTTTCTTGGCTAGTGTAGTGTTTCACACGAGGCAGGGATCGAATTCTAGTCGAGCGTCGCCGGCACGCTAATGGCCTGCAAGCCACGTTCATCACAACGCAAATAGCCACCGTGTTCATACCAATCGGTCAACACCCAGCGCTCGCACGTTTTTTCATCAACCCGGTGATGATGCAGCGCCGGCCGATGGGTATGGCCGTGGATCAAGCGCGGATAGTCGTTTTCGCGTAGCGCCGTTTCTACGCTGGCCTGCGTGACATCCATGATGTCCATGGATTTTGTTTGTTTTTCATTTTCGCTGCGACGGCGCAGGTCTTCGATAATGGCTTTGCGCTGCGCCAGCGGTTGCGCCAGAAACTGTTGCTGCCAGCGCGCATCGCGCACTTGCTTGCGAAAAGTTTGATACTCGATATCGTCGGTGCATAGGGTATCGCCGTGCATGAGCAGCGTTCGCGAGCCGTGAAGTTCGATCAGCGTGGGATCGGCCAACAGCGTCGCGCCGCTCGCCTTGCAGAACAAATCACCGATCAAAAAATCGCGATTGCCGTGCATCAGAAAAATCGCGACGCCGGACGATGTAAGCGCGGCAAGTGCGTCAACGATCGAGCGATTGAATGGTTCGTCGATATCGTCATCGCCCGCCCAATACTCGAAGAAATCGCCCAGGATATAAAGCTGCGCGGCATTGCGCGCGATGCGTTCGAGGAAATCGAAAAACAATCGATTGATTAGCGGCCGGCTGACGCACAGATGCAAATCAGAAATGAACAGCGTGGTCGTCACGTCTCGTGATATAAATTGAAGTTGCTAAATAGTTTAGCCGTTTCGCCACGGCGCAGATATGTTTTTTGTGCTCTCGAAAGTAACGTGGTTCCTGATTCAGCCGCTCAATTTGATCGCCCTCTTGGTGATCGGCTCTGTGCTTGCCTCCTGGCGTGGCAAGGCCGGAGCGGCACGGTGGATGGGCGTCTTGGCGATGCTCGGTTTGATCGCGCCGATTATTCTACCGCTCGATCGCTGGTTGCTGGCGCCTCTGGAGCAGCGCTTTACGGCGCCCGATCCGATGCCGCATCAAGTGGATGGCATTCTTCTGTTAGGCGGCGCGCAACGGCCGGCCCTGACGGCTTATTGGAAACAACCGGAAATCAGCGCCTCCGCCGAGACCATGATGACCTTTCTTGCCCTCGCTCGCCGCTATCCGCAGGCAACGCTAGTATTCAGTGGCGGTTCGGGGGATATTTTTCGTCAAGACTTGAGCGAAGAGAACACGGTTCGATTGTTTCTCAAGCAGCAGGGCTTCGACGACACACGGGTGCAGTACGAAAACAAATCCCGCAACACCTACGAAAATGCATTGCTGTCGCAGCGCCTGATTCAGCCCAAGCAAAATCAAACCTGGCTGATGATTACCAATGCGCGCACAATTCCGCGTGCCATGGGCGTATTTCGTAAGGTCGGATGGAGTGTCGTGCCGATGCCGGCGGATCATATGATCGTGCCCGAAGGCGAATGGAAACCGCAGCTTAACTTGGCGCTCGGCTTTACGACGATCAACGAGGGGTTACACGAATGGCTTGGACTGATTGCCTATTATTTCAGCGGCAAATCCGATGAACTATTTCCGACGCCGTGATTTTCGGTTGTCATTCCCGCGAAAGCGGGAATCCATTTTTGCATTTGAATTCAACATGGATTCCGCTTTCGCGGGAATGATAAGTTTTGAGCTTCGTGAAAACTAACAGCGCTCCGCGCGCTCGATGATGACATCTTCGGTGGGGACATCTTGGTGGCCGCCTTTGCTGCCCGTCGCGACGCCTTTGATTTTGTCGACGACTTCTTTTCCTTCGATGACTTTGCCAAATACGCAGTAGCCCCAGCCGCGCGGCGTTTCGCTGGAGAAATTCAAGAAATCATTTTTACTGAGATTGATAAAAAATTGGCTCGATGCGCTGTGCGGATCGGGCGTGCGTGCCATGGCAACGGTGTAGGTGTCGTTGGTGAGACCGTTGGTTGCCTCGTTCTTGATCGTCGCGTTGGTTGCTTTTTCTTTCATGCCCGACTCCATGCCGCCGCCTTGGATCATGAAGCCATCGATCACGCGGTGGAACAGCGTGTTGCTGTAGTGGCCGCTATCGACATAGCTTAAAAAATTGGCGACGGTGAGCGGCGCTTTCGCTTGATCGAGTTCGAGCGTGATGGCGCCGTGATTGGTGTGCAGTCTAACCATGGGAAAATTCTCTTTCGTTGATTTACAGGATGTGGATTGCGTTGCGGCGGGCTTCTCGTCGGCACAGGCTTGCAGCACCGTGCCCGAGACGATTAAAGCCATCGCGTTGGTTAAAAATCGGCGGCGTGGAAGCATGGTTTCGGCGAATGTTTCAAAAGATAACGAAGTTGGAATTTTACCAAACCCCGCCACAATTCTCCTAATACGCGCTTTTCGTCCTTGGAATTTCACTCCGCAAAGAACTCGCGAACTTTGTCCATCCAGGATTTCGCGCGCGGATTGTGGCGTGCGTCCTGTTGATTGATGACCTCAAGCTCGCGCAGCAATTCCCGCTGCCGCTCCGTGAGGCGCACCGGTGTTTCCACCACGACGTGGCACATCAGATCGCCGTGCGCGGCACTGCGCAATCCTTTGATGCCTTTGCCACGCAGCCGAAATACTTGGCCGCTTTGCGTTTCGGCGGGAACTTTGATTTTCGCGTGACCATCGAGAGTGGGGATTTCGATCTCGCCGCCCAGCGCCGCGGTGGTGAAACTCACCGGCATTTCACAATGCAGATCGCTGTGTTCGCGCGTAAACACTTGGTGCGGCTTGATGTGAATTACCACATAAAGATCGCCGGACGGCCCGCCGCTGGCGCCTCGTTCACCTTCGCCCGTTAGGCGAATACGATCACCTTCGTCGACGCCCGAGGGAATTTTTACCGATAAGGTTTTCTGTTGTTTCACTCGGCCAGCGCCTTGGCACGGGGCGCAAGGTGTCGAGACCATTTTGCCGCTGCCGTGGCAGCGCGGACAAGTTTGTTGCAGCGAGAAAAATCCCTGCTGCATGCGCACTTCGCCGCGGCCGTTACAGGTCGTACAGGTTTGCGGCTGCGTGCCGGGCTTTGCGCCGCTGCCGTGGCAGGTTTCACATTCTTCCATGGTGGGAATGCGGATCTTGGTCTCGGTACCGCGCGCGGCATCTTCCAAGCCGATTTCCAAGTTGTAGCGCAAGTCGGCGCCGCGATACACCCCTTGCCGCCCGCCGCCACCGCGGCCGCCGAAAATTTCGCCGAAGATGTCGCTGAAGGCATCGCCGAAGCCGCCCATGCCCGCCCCGGCGCCCATGCCCTGAGTCGGATCCACGCCGGCGTGCCCATACTGATCGTAGGCCTGGCGCTTGTTGGCATCAGTCAATATTTCGTAGGCCTCCTTCGCCTCCTTAAAATGTTCCTCCGCCTTGGGATTATCAGGATTGCGATCGGGATGAAACTTCATCGCCATTTTGCGAAACGATTTTTTGATTTCGTCTTCGGGCGCATCGCGGTTAACGCCGAGAACTTCGTAGTAGTCTTTTTTGGCCATGGGCTTTTAGGATCGAGGATTTAGGAGTTAGGATTTAGGGCCGTATGGAGTTAATCGTCGCGAGTTAAATGACGAAAGGCTAGTCGGTCAAAAAACCAACTAGCCCTTGGCGCGGACTCTCTAATACCTCGCTATTTTTTAACTTCTTCAAATTCCGCATCGACAACATTATCGTCATTCGGCTTGCTCTCGCCGGCCTCGCCTTGCGCCGCGCCAGTCGCACCCGCTGCCGCCTGTGCCGCTTGCGCATCGGCATACATTTTCTCGCCGAGTTTTTGCGAGGCTTCCATCAGCGTTTGGTTTTTCGCTTCGATGGCGTCCTTGTCGTTGGACTTGACCGCTTCTTCGGCGTCCTTGATGGCCGATTCGATCTTGGCCTTCTCGTCGCCGTCGAGTTTGTCGCCGTACTCGCCTAACGATTTTTTCACGCTGTGAACCATTGCTTCGAGGCCATTTCGGGCATTCACCAACTCAAGAATTTTCTTATCTTCTTCGGCGTTGGCTTCGGCATCTTTCACCATGCGTTGGATATCGTCTTCGGATAAACCCGAGCTCGCCTTGATGGTTATTTTGTTCTCTTTGCCCGTGGCTTTGTCTTTGGCATTGACGTGCAAAATACCATTGGCGTCGATGTCGAACATGACTTCGATTTGCGGCATGCCGCGCGGCGAGGGCGGAATCCCTTCCAAGTTGAATTGGCCGAGGGATTTGTTGCCCGCCGACACATCGCGCTCGCCTTGCAGCACGTGAATCGTCACCGCCGATTGATTGTCGTCCGCGGTGGAAAACACCTGCTGGGCCTTGGTCGGGATGGTAGTGTTTTTCTTGATCAACTTAGTCATCACGCCGCCCAACGTTTCAATGCCGAGCGACAACGGTGTTACATCGAGCAGCAGCACATCTTTCACATCGCCCTGCAACACACCGCCTTGCACCGCCGCGCCGACGGCAACCGCTTCGTCCGGGTTCACGTCTTTACGCGGCTCTTTGCCGAAAAACTCGCGCACTTTGTCGACCACTTTTGGCATGCGTGTCATGCCGCCCACCAAGATGACGTCCTCAATGTCGGAGACTTTCACGCCGGCATCCTTGATGGCGACGCGGCACGGCTCGATGGTGCGCTCGATCAATTCATCCACCAGGCTTTCGAACTTGGCGCGGGTAATCTTCATCGCCAAGTGCCGTGGCCCGTTTTGATCCGCTGTTATATAGGGCAGATTGATTTCCGTTTGCTGCGACGAGGACAATTCGATCTTGGCTTTCTCCGCCGATTCTTTCAACCGCTGCAATGCGAGCACGTCTTTGGACAGATCGACGCCTTGATCCTTTTTGAATTCCGTGACGATGTAGTCGATCAAGCGTTGGTCGAAGTCTTCACCGCCCAAGAAGGTGTCGCCGTTAGTCGACAATACTTCGAACTGATGTTCCTTGTCGATTTCAGCGATATCGATAATGGAAATATCGAACGTGCCGCCGCCTAAGTCATACACCGCGATTTTGCGATCGCCTTCCTTTTTGTCCAGGCCGAACGCCAACGCCGCCGCAGTCGGCTCGTTGATGATGCGCTTAACGTCCAGACCGGCGATGCGGCCTGCGTCTTTCGTTGCTTGGCGCTGCGAATCGTTGAAATAGGCCGGGACGGTGATAACGGCTTCCGTAACCGGCTCGCCGAGATAATCTTCGGCGGTTTTTTTCATTTTCATCAACACTTGCGCGGAGATTTCCGGCGGGGCAATTTTTTTGCCGCGCACTTCCACCCAAGCGTCGCCATTCGGCGCTTTGGAAATTGTATAGGGCATCATGCTGATGTCTTTTTGCACTTCTTTTTCTTCGAAGCGGCGACCGATCAAGCGCTTCACCGCATACAACGTATTGCGCGGATTGGTGACGGCTTGGCGTTTCGCCGAGGCGCCGACCAAAATTTCGCCGTCTTCTTGATAGGCGATGATGGAAGGCGTGGTGCGCGCGCCTTCGGAATTTTCGATCACTTTCGGAACGCCGTTTTCCATAATCGCGACGCAGGAATTGGTGGTGCCGAGGTCGATGCCGATGATTTTTGCCATGATAGTTCCTTAAAAGCGTAGAAGTTTTCGATGTTCTTAAAGTTGGGACTTAGCCTGGGATTTCAAGCCGGTGGCTACTCTGGATCAACCTTCGCTTTGGCTACGGTCACCATCGCCGGGCGCAGCACGCGCTCGTTCAGCAAATAGCCCTTTTGCAACACGCAGACCACGCTATTCGCGGGCGCGTCGGCTTCGACGGCGGCGATGGCCTGATGTTTGTGCGGATCGAATTTTTCGCCGAGGGGATTCATCTCCACCACCTTGGATTTTTCAAACGCCGCGCTGAGTTGCTTCAGCGTGAGTTCGACGCCGCTATGCAAGGTCTCAACCGTCGGCTCCTTGTGTGCGAGTGCGGCTTCCAAGCTATCTTTCACGGCCAATAATTCGTTGGCGAAATTTTCCACGGCGAACTTGCGCGCGTTGCTGACATCGGCAATGGCGCGTTTAGCAGCGTTGTCCATGTCCGCTTTGGCGCGTAGGAAAAGATCATAATTTTCCGTAGCCTTGGCTTTCGCAGCCTCCAGTTCCTGTTCCAATGTCGGTGCCACTTGGTCGGCCTCTGAATCGGCCGGCATGGCTTCCTCGCCTGGCAGATTGCTCTCGTCTCCCGTCATAAAACCTTCTCTCTTTTAGAATGGGCTGCACATGGGGACGCGGTGACGGCTTTCAACCCCCAATAGTTTCAAAATCGGGTGGCTGAAGAGCCAGTTGTGGCGCGGCGATTGAAGCTTACCAGGCTGAGAGGCAAGCAGGATAAGGCGTCTGGCTTAGGCGATATTTGTGTTCACACAGATTTACAAGGTGATTAGCGATAGGATATTCGATTGTATAGACTGATGTGTAAGGAGTAACACATGGCCACCAACCTGTCTCTTGACCCGGATCTGATCGACCGCGCTCTGGATCTGAGCGGTGAGCGCACCAAAAAGGCGGCCGTAACCCGTGCGCTTGAGGAGTTCATCGCGCGGCGTGAGCAAAAACACCTGGTTGAGCTGATGGGCAATCTCGAATGGGATAATTCCTTCGACTACAAGGCCGAGCGTTCCCGTTCGTGACGTTGTTGGTCGATACCAGCGTCTGGATGCTTGCGTTTCGCCGCGATTCAGATGCCTCGTCAGCCGAGGGGCTTGCATTGTCTAAAACGCTTGAAGGCGGCGACCTCATCGTCACCTCCGGGTTGATTCTGCAAGAGTTGCTACAGGGATTTTCCGGGCCGCGAGCAAGCAAGGATATTATCGATTAGTTTAGTGCGCTGCCGTTTCTCAGCCCGGATCGGCAAGACCCTATTGACATCGCGGAGCTGCGCAATAAATGCCGTCTCTCAGGCGTGCAAGCCGGTACGATCGATGCGTTACTGGCGCAGTTGTGCGTCTGTCATGGGTTGACCCTGCTTACGACCGACAAGGATTTTGCTCATATCGCGTTACACTGCCCACTTGCGTTATGGAAACCGTCGCGATAGCAAGCGCTCAACGATGTACTGAGATCGTTCAGTTCGTTCAGGAATGGTGCGCTGCAGACGAATAAACGTGGTTCGTGCCCGTGAGATTGATTGCGGTTGAGCATGTCATTCATCGCTATCCTAAACGCGTAGAGCCGGTGAGGCCACTGCTTGAAGCCGGTGACGATGTTTGATTTTTCCAAGTTGTACCTTGACGACGCTTGCCGGGACGGCGAATCACGAAGCAATCAATGGATTGAGCGGTGTCGGCCACTTTGAGATATTCGACAAAGCCAGAATCGCTGAGAAAGCAGCCATTCGCGGAGGTTGCAATGGCTGACTTTAGCCTAGCGAGCGATTACAGGTCTACTGTCTCGATTCTGCTGGAGGGCTTGCAAGCAATCAGCGATAGTCAGCC
>JBKJHT010000245.1:0-6259 GCA_046598945.1 Burkholderiales bacterium
GCCGCAAGAAGGCGCCAAGCTCGCGCATTTTTGCTCCATGTGCGGGCCGCATTTTTGCTCGATGAAAATCACACAGGATGTGCGCGACTACGCGGCGAAGCAAGGCGTGGACGAGAAGGCTGCGTTGGAAAAAGGAATGGAAGAAAAATCCGTGGAATTCGTGAAGCAGGGCGCCGAGGTTTATCATAAAGTGTAAGCGCCATGGTGGAACCGACGGCGTCAGCAAGTAGCCCAACCTGGGAGAGAATTCGCCCGACACTGCAGCAACTCGTGCGCCCCTTTCCCTACGCGGCGGTGGCGGAAGCGCAAGCCTCGCGCGAGGAAATTACTCCGCATTTGTTGGAAGTAATCACGCAACTTACGAGTGATCCGACACCGGCAATCGGTACTGACGACATGTTGCATCTGTACGCAATTTGCTTGCTCGCGGAATTTCGCGAAAGGCGCGCCTATCGTCCGTTGATTGCATTAGCCACGCAAACCGATGAAATTGCCGAGGACTTATTCGGCGATTTCATCACCGCGAATTTGGGGCGCGCGATCGCCAGCGTGTGCGATGGCGATATCCAACCCATCAAAGATTTAGCTGAAAACGATAGTGTCAGCGTTTGGGTGCGCGGCGCTGCAATCGACGCGTTGGCGCTGCGTTTTCTCGAAAGTGAAACTGACGCGCGGGACGTGCCGCAGTATTTGGAAAAGCTGGGCAATCGCGAAGCAGCGCGATTGCGCGAACAGTCAGCGGATCAGCTCGACACAATGTTCATGTCGCTAATCGTTCCTTCTTGCGCCGCAATTGGCGCTGGCGTTGCGATGGATAGCATTCGCGCCTGGTACGCCGATTTTCTGGTCGACGAAACTATGATTACCCTTGAGGAGGTCGAGGATGCCGCGCAGAAAACTTTCGCCGAATGCCGGGAGGGGCTAACGGGCAGAGAACCTGGCTACGTCCGCAGTGCGATCGGCGAGATGGATCATTGGGTTTGCTTTGATCCCAATGAAAATGAAGACGACGACGATCTCGACTACCTGGACGACGATTTTCAAATCCCTTACGTTCGCCCGGAACCTAAGATCGGCCGCAACGACCCTTGTCCGTGCGGCAGCGGAAAGAAATACAAAAAGTGTTGCGGCGCGGCATGAAAAATCAACGGTATCTCGAAATCAGCGCGGCGCAGTATTCGCGCGCAGCCAACGCGCGAATGCCTCCTCGCTGATTTCGCTTCCAGCCAGTGCGAGCACTGCTTGAGTTGCGTCGACCTGCGAGGCCGTCAGACGAAAACCATTTAACGCCAAAAAAAGACCTGCGCTTAGAAACGCGGCGCGCTTATTTCCATCAACGAAGGGATGATTTTTGGCTAGGCCAAAGGCATAGGACGCAGCCAAATCGGCGAAATCGGGTTCGCCGTAGGCGACCAAATTCAGCGGCCGAGCGAGCGCCGAATCCAGCAATCCTTCGTCTCGTAACCCCGCGCTACCACCGTGCTCCGCCAGACTTTCCGCGTGCAACAACAGAAGTGCGCGCTTATCAACCCAGCGCCAAGTCATTTTGCAAGTTGATGAAACGTATCGCGGTACTCACGCATAAAATCGCGCCCCGTTTGTAACTGCTCTTCAACCGCGGGATCGTACGGCGTAATCGCGTAACCGTCCGGCGTCTCGGTAATAAAAATGCTGTCGCCTTTTTCCAGTTTGAGTTTACTCAGCACTTCTTTCGGCAAGATCACGCCGACAGAATTGCCGATTTGGGTGAGTTTTAGTGTGTGCATGGCGTTACCGAATTAAGTTATAACAATTGTTATATTATGGCATTTGGCGTGGGTTTACAAGATAATCGCAAATCTGGAGTAAGTGCAGCCCCGTTTCGCGTGGCTCTAAGCCTATCTTCCGCTGGGCGATATTTACCAGCGGCATTTCACGCAACCGGAGGCCGCTTGGTAAGTCAATTTACAATGCTCGCCGAGCTTTGAAAGAAAATGGCTTATGTCTTTCAAAGCTTTTTGTGCCAGAGCTCGCGCGAGCTGTTTACCGATGGTTTTCACTAACTACCTCGCCGATCCATCCATTGCAGCATGAAACCTTACTGGATATAACTTGGTGAAGTTCATATCCTTCCCGCACAAAGGCCTTGAAGCATTCTTCACCCCATATAATTGTGACTCGGTAAAGATTTGTGTACATTTCGGCCAAGAGGAAATATTGAAAAAATCAACCCAACCACAACCCAAGCGCATCGTCATCGCCGGTCCAAATGGCTCGGGCAAAACCACATTTGCGCGCGAGTTTCTGTCCAAAGAACTACACGTCAGTCACTTTATTAATGCCGATCTAATCGCGAGCGGCCTCTCCCCACTCAAGCCCGAGCTTGCGGCCATCGCCGCCGGTCGTATCGTGTTGTCAGTAATTGATCGTTTAGTTCGCGGTCGCGAAAACTTCTCTTTCGAAAGTACATTGAGTGGACGTTCCCATGGGGCGCGACTAGCTCAGGTGAAGACCGCAGGTTATCGCGTTGAGATCGTATTTTTGAAGATTAAATCTCCACAACTTGCGCTCCGCAGAATTTCCGCGCGTGTGCGTCAAGGCGGCCATGATATTCCGCGCGAAGATGTGTTGCGGCGATTTGCACGAAGCTGGGCGAATTTATCAGCGATTTATCGTCCACTAGCCGATGAGTGGTGAGTGTACGATAATACCGCTTCGCTGATTCTGTTAGAACACGGACCATGAAACCAAATAACGCTGGAATACAACCGTCGGAAATGACACAGGCGATCGAACGTGCGTTACGCCGGGCTAGACGGCAAGCGCGCAAAATCGCCCGGATGTACGGCACGCCTTTTTATACAATGAAGAACGGTAAGGTCGTGGCCTGAGAAGCCCTGAGGATTCTAGCAATAACAACATAAGCTTCCGCCAACCCTTTCCGCTGTCATTCCCGCGAATTCGGAGAATCCACTTGGCATCTGCCTATCGCGCCCAACGTGATCAAGAAACCCCTTCCCATGCAAAGCGGGGGGTTGGGACGGGGTGGCCTACGAGGTGGCCTAGGGCCAGGGCCATGGGGGCAAGAAGTTCAGACCGGCGAACATCAATATTCGTCGCGCGCCAACACTATTCCTCACCCGTCCCCGTGGGCGTGAGTTTCGCAAGCAACCGCTTGATAGCGGATTTATAAGCTGCCAAATCTTCTCGCTTATCCACGGCAAGGACCAACACGATGAGCGCATCATCCTCTAAGGTGTAAACGAGCCGATAGCCCTGCTTGCGCAGCTTAATCTTGTAGCAATTTGCCAGCCCACCGTGCAGTCGGCCGCCTGGCACATGCGGGTTATCGAGCCGTTTGCGTAACTGGGTACGCAGCACTTCCTTCACCGATCCATCGAGGGCGTCCCACTCTTTGAGCGCGGGGGGGACGAACTTGAGTCGATAGCGGGGAGCCTCACGTGTGGAACCCGTGGGCGCCTTACGCTTAGATCGCGTCAATATCGACCTCGATCGCCTTGTCCTTCATCTTCATGCGCGCTGCAACAAGGTCAGCAAGATCAAGATCGGCTAATTGCTCGAGCATAAGTTCGAACAACTTTGGCTCGACCATGTAAAAAGCCGGCTTGTTATGACTCAAGACTGCCACAGGCCGCGCGCCGGCTTTTCGCAAGGTTTCTGCTGGATTCTTCTTGAACTCAGAAATGCTGATGGATAAATCAGAAAATACAGTTTCCACAAACGCGCTCCAAATCAAAAATTGTTTAGAGCTGATTATAGCTCTTATTATGGCTATTATAATAGCTCCAAGACGAGCGGAGCGTGTCCATCGAAATCCCAGGGCTTTGGAACCCATGCGCTGGATTCGGGATTGCGCACGAATAACGACTTAGCATCATTCCTCCGCCATCAGTTTTATAATGCTCGGTTAATCTTGATCACCAATCAAGCAAGCTAATCAGAAACCCGAACGCACAAATTCCGTTTCTATACAATCACCATCGAGCCTATAACACCACTTAATATGCACCCACTCGCCGCATATCTCGCTGAAATCCGTCAGGTCCGAGCCACCGGCGCAAATCAGCCGGAGACATCTTTCTATCCAGCGCTTTCGAATCTGTTCAACGAGCTGGGCGGCAAGATGAAGCCGCGCGTGCAATGCGTCGTCGGCCTCGCCAAAGGTGCGGCGGGCATGCCCGATGTGGGGCTGTTCACGCAGGAACAATTCCAGAAGCGCGGCGAAGCCCAACCCCTGCCGGGGCAAAAGCCGGCACGCGGTGTAGTCGAGGCCAAGCCGCCAAAGCACAACATCGATAAGCTTGCGCAAAGCACGCAGGTACTGGGCTATTGGAAAGTCCATCAACTGGTGCTCGTTACCAACTACCGCCAATTTCTTCTGCTCGGGTTGAATGACGGTAAACCCCTCGAGTTGGAAAGCTATTGCCTCGCCGTCAGCGAGCAAGCGTTTTGGCGCCTGTGCGAACACCCGCAAAAAGCGACGGATGAGCAGGGCCAGCGCTTCGTCGAATTCATGCAGCGCGCAATGCTACACGCAGCACCCCTGGCCGATCCAAAGGATGTGGCGTGGTTCCTCGCGAGCTACGCACGCGATGCGCGCGAGCGTGTCGAACAGGCGGCGCTGCCCGCGCTCACGGCGGTGCGCAGCTCGCTGGAAGATGCGCTGGGTCTCAAGTTCGAAGGCGAGAAGGGCGAGCACATCTTTCGCTCAACGCTCGTGCAGACGCTTTTCTATGGTCTCTTCGCCGCCTGGGTGCTGTGGCGGAAGAGCGCGAAAGCTGGCGAGGCTTTCGATTGGCGTCTTGCCCACTGGCACCTGCACGTGCCTATGATCAGTGCCCTATATGGCCAACTCGCGCAGCCCGCGCGCTTAAAGCCCTTGGGCCTGGAAGAGCCGCTGGATTGGGCAGCGCAGGCGTTGAACCGCGTCGTGCCGGAGGAATTCTTCCGGCGCTTTCAGGAAGAGCACGCCGTGCAGTATTTCTACGAGCCTTTCCTTGAAGCCTTCGATCCGGAATTGCGCCGCGAACTGGGCGTCTGGTACACGCCGGAAGAAATCGTCCGCTACATGGTGGCGCGGGTGGATACGGTGCTGCGTGATGAGCTGGGTATCGCCGACGGTCTCGCGGATAAGAACGTCTACGTGCTCGATCCCTGCTGCGGCACCGGTGCCTACTTGGTGGAAACGCTGCGCGTCATCCACGCCCGCCTAGCAGCGCGCGGCGAGGCGGCGCTCGCCCCGGCGGAGGTAAAGCGGGCCATGATGGAGCGCATCTTCGGCTTCGAAATCTTGCCCGCGCCGTTTGTCGTCGCGCATTTACAAATGGGATTGCTGTCCTCCCGTCTCGGCGCGCCGTTGGGCGAAGGCGAGCGCGCCGGTGTATACCTCACCAACGCGCTGACCGGCTGCGAGCCGTTGACCGATGCCAAGCGCGGCATCATGGCGCAGTTGCGAGTACAACAACCCGCGCTGGCCGCAGAACGCGACGCTGCGGAGGAAGTGAAGCGCGACAAACCGATCCTGGTCATCCTCGGCAATCCGCCCTACAACGGCTACGCCGGCGTGGCGATCGGCGAGGAGCGCGAGTTGTCCGACGCCTACCGGACGACGAAACGCGCGCCGGCGCCGCAGGGCCAGGGCTTGAACGAACTGTACGTGCGCTTCTTCCGCATGGCAGAGCGGAAGATCGTCGAGCAAACGGGCCGCGGTGTAGTCTGCTACATCCGCAATTATTCGTGGCTCGACGGCCTCTCGCACACCGGCATGCGCGAGCGCTACCTGGAGGCGTTCGACCGCATCTGGATCGACAACCTGAACGGCGACAAATACCGCACCGGCAAGTTAACGCCCGAGGGCGAGCCCGATCCAAGCGTTTTTTCAACGGCGCAGAACCGCGAAGGCATCCAGGTCGGCGCCGCCATCACGCTGCTCCTCAAAACCCCCTTTCCCCTTAGGGCGGGGGGTGAAGGAAATGCCCGCGGTGAGGGCGAGCGCCTGCGTTTTCGCAACCTGTGGGGCAAATCCAAGCACGCGCAATTGCTCACGGACAGCGAGAAAGAACCGGCGGCGCTGCAAGCGACCTACGCCTGGCTAGACCCGGCGGCCGCGCTCGGTTTCCCCTTCGCGCCCTCGCGCACCAGCGCTGCCTATCGCTCCTGGCCGCTGTTGCCCGATTTGTTTCCGGTGTCGTTTCCCGGCGTGAAGACCAGCCGCGACGACGCGCTGGTGGCTATCGACCGCGAGGCATTGTTGAAGCGG
>JBKJHT010000153.1:0-6609 GCA_046598945.1 Burkholderiales bacterium
GGTGCAACAGTTGTTGACGCTGGCACGGCACGAGGCGGACACCGGCGCAACGCCACTCACTGGGCTCAATCTCACCCCGCTGGTCAAGGACGTGATCGCCGAGTACGCGCCGCTTGCGCAGACAAAGCGCATCGAATTGCGGGTGAGCGCCGCAGAAACGATAGAGGTGCGTGGGGATGTCAATACCTTGCGAATAATGATTGGCAATGTGATCGACAACGCGGTTCGCTATACGCCAGAAATGGGCGCCATCAACGTGGTGCTGGCGCAAGAAAATACAACGGCGGTTCTGGAGATCAGCGACACCGGGCCGGGGATTCCCGAAGCCGAACGCCAACGCGTGTTCGACCGTTTCTATCGTCGCGAAGGCAGCGCAGGTGTCGGCAGCGGTTTGGGCTTAGCGATCGTTAAGCGTATCGCCGATGCCCATGGCGTAGAAATTGACTTGAGCAATAGCTCATCCGAATCAGGATTGCGCCTGCAATTTATTTTCCCCCACCCAGGCCCGAAATCTTAACAGAGATCGGCCTGGGAGCCGCTCCTTGCTTGCCTCTCCAGGCATCTATCGCAAGGGCTTGAGATTTTGCAGCAGCGTCGGTATCAGTTCGGTCACCGTGGGATGAATATGCATCGCACGCGAAATCACCGTATACGGCGCATCGGCATACATAATGTCGAGCAACGAATGCACGATCTCATCGCCATTCAAGCCGAGCAATGCTGCACCGAGGATGCGTTTGGTTTCGGCGTCGACGATCACCTTCATGAAACCCAACGTCTCACCGCGCTCCTTGGCGCGACCCACTCGAGTCATGGGCATTTTGCCGATCAGCGCACTGCGCCCTGACGCGCGCACCTCTCGCTCACTCATTCCCGCTCTACCGAGCGGCGGATCGATGAATAGCGCATAGGCGGTGATACGATCACTGACCCGTCGCGGATCGTTGTCGAACAAGTTCGCCGCTACGATCTCGTAGTCGTTCCAAGACGTATGCGTGAAGGCGCCACGGCCGTTAACGTCGCCCATGGCCCAAACACCCGGCACATTAGTGCGCATTTGCTCGTCGACCTGGATGTAGCCACGCTCATCCATATTGATGCCGGCCGCCTCTAGGCCAAGTCCATCGGTATTTGGACGGCGCCCCATGGCTAACAGCACGTGGCTGCCGAGGATTTTCGGCGCGCCGCTTGCGCAGTGGGCCGTAACGGCGATGCCGCCGTCGCGTTTCTCAACACCGATGCACTCGGCGCCCAGGCGCAATTCGATCCCCTCGCGCCCAAGAATATCCTGGATCGCCTCCGAAACATCCTCATCCTCCCGGGCGATGAGCCGCGATCCTTGCTCCACTACCGTAACTCGGCTGCCAAAGCGGCGATACATTTGCGCAAACTCCAGGCCGATATAGCTACCACCGATTACGATCAAATGCTCGGGCAAAAAATCCACATTCATGATGCTGCTGTTGGTGAGATAGGGAATGTCGCGGAGTGCGGGCCAGTCTGGAACCGTCGGTCTACCGCCGACATTGATGAAGATCTTTTCTGCTTCGAGGGTCTCGCCATTAACAGTGACCTGATGTGGTCCGGTGAAACGGGCATGTCCCCAAAACACGCTGAGACCGGGCATGCCTTTCACCCATTGGGTAACACCGTTGACTGAGGCTTGCACGATAGCGTCCTTGCGCGCTTTGACCGCCTTCATATCCACCCCGATTGGCCCGCCTAGGGTCACGCCAAAGTCTGCATGCCGACGGGCGACGAAGGCCGCATGAGCACTTGCTACCAACGTCTTGGTGGGAACGCAACCGTCGTTTACACAGGTTCCGCCGAAGTGCTCGCGCTCGATGAAGGCGACGCTTAAGTGTGCCCCGGTAAGCCGCGCGGCAAGCGCCGGTCCGGCTTGGCCGCTGCCGATGATGATGGAATCAAAACGTCGCGTCATGTTTCCTCCTCGTCTCGCGCTAGTATGCGTTCGGTAAAGCTTCAACGCAACCGCTCCAACTCATCGAGATATAACCCGAATATTTCACCGTAGTGTTTGAAATCGAGTCGGCATTTCCCCTTTGAGCCACATCGATAGACAAGTTGATAAAGCATCGCCAACTTCCCGCGATCTTGTTGATCTAAATCAATATTGGCGCGGATTCCGCGCTTACATTGGACGTTGGGTTATTGGTGAGCGGGATTCATCAGCGGAATATTGGGAGGACGAGAATCCATGTACGTACAAGATCCGGTTTTTTGGCGCGCGGGCGCCATCAGTTCCACGGTCGTCATGTCCTTCGTCCTTGTTTTCTTAACGCTGGATAGCTTGTCTGCGATCACCACCGGCGGTCGCAATGTCCCGCCCTATACGGTGATCAACCAGGCCATCGATTATAAGTTCGATGCAACGCTTAACATGTCCATGCCGGTCATAGGCGGCGAGCAACTGTTGTTTGGCCGCAAGTATTCCGCCAATGAAGCCGAGGCGCTGATGGACATGGGCAAGTTGGTGATTCAAAGCCGCGCCTGTATGGACTGCCATACCTTCTTCGGTAACGGCTCCTAACTATGCGCCGGATTTAACCAAGGCGCGGCTGGATCCCGTTTGGCGGCAGATGTGGATACCGATGACCCAGGCTGACAGCAAGGAAGAAGCGATCGTCAGGTTCTTGATGAATCCCGAGAAATATCCAACTTGGGGCAGGCAAATGCCCAACCTCTAGATCACGCGTGACGAAGCCGTGGCGACCACCGCTCATTTGAAGTGGATGTCGGCCATCAATGCCAACGGTTTTCCCAGCGGTTTTAAAACCAACGAGGCGAAATAGAAAGGGGGCAACTATGTACAAGTGCCCCTTCGGTGGCCGGATCCGACAGGTTGTACCACCGGAGGTGGCCCCGCCACTGCTGCAGAAAATAGATGCGCAGCATCTTCGCCAACCCCATGGCCCTAGACCACCCCGTCGGCGGGCGTCCGTTGCCCGCCTCCGGGTAGTGCGCCTTAATCACGTCTATCAACCGTGACCAAGGAATGACTTGATCCATCTCGCTCAAAAACTTCTCACGCTTGGTAACCTTACCTTGCTTGCCGCGAAACCCCGTTACAAACAGCGAAATTTGTTTCATGATGGATTCTCCCCTATCGTCTATCTGCGTAATAATGAATTCGTTGTTATGAGAATAGACAGTGGGACTTATTCAGAGTGTCCTTAGTGGTTAGATATTACACCAGCACATTGTTAATTTGTCTCATGCTCAATCGCTAATCAACAAATCCCGCCGCACGCTGATGTTTAATGCTCAAAATTCGCACTACGTCATAAGCCGCATCATGTCGATACATAGCGATGTAACCCGAATGATCGAAGGAAATAATCAACTCGCGCCGAAAGGCGTTACGCTTGCGGCCAATCAGCGGATGATTCGCCAGTATCAAAATCGCGGATTGAATACTCGCGACGATCTCGTCAACCGAAGAGGGCGACGCATCAAGCAGGAATTCGATGATGCGCTCGAAATCGGCGAACGCTTCATCGGAATAAATTATTTGCGCCAAGCTTTGGCTCGAGGTCGCGTGGCTTTTTGTCCTTGGGCGCGTTTCGTGAGATAGGCATGTACGTCCTGCGCCAGATAACCTTTGCCGGATCTTTGCATCGCTTCGTCGGCGGCGATGGCTTCTTGCAAAAACTGTTGCGCGAGTTCGGCACGCTCGGCGTGGGCCTGTAACGCGGACAGCATTTAGGCATGGGCGCTGGCGCCGCTTTCTTTGGCGAGATGATCCAGGCGCTCTTTCAGGTCGCCGGGGAGCTTGAGACTGGTTGCAATCTGAGCCATATGTTTTCCTTTTGCGTACAGGTAGTCATATGTTACTACCTATTGAGGCAAATACAAATGGAGGTAACAAGCACGTCATTCCCGCGACGGCGAGAATTTGAAAGTTCGAATGCCAAATGGATTCCTACCTTCGCGGGAATGACAGGTGGAAAGGTAGGGTGCATTCATGCACCGTCGATGCGCGGTGCATGAATGCACCCTACACCGTCGCAACTGGTGTAGCCGGCGAGCCAATCGCCCCCGGCAATCTCAGCGGCGGCGCAGTCAGCAAAAATCGATTACGTTGATTTTTTCGCAGCCACACGGCCAAATCCTGCAACCACCAAATCTCGCCAAGGGGGATACCAAGCTTGAACAAGCAATGCTCGTGCAACGGAATCATCGGCCGTCGGCCTTCGCGCGGTTTTGGTGGCCAGAATTCCACGGCGTAGTTGTCGGCGATCAACGCGGAAATCCCGCTATCGGAAATCCATTGCAGCAATTTATCGTCGCGACCATCGAGGCCGACGCAGGAATTATCGAGAACTTCCATATTCGGATGTTTGTTCATCTGCATGATGAGTCCGGTCCAGCCGGTGTGCAGTAGCAGCATGTCGCCTTTTTCCACGACGACTTTATCTTGCTCGATGATGCGCATGAAATCGTCGTAGCCGACGGCGTATTTTTTCGTGCCGTAGTGGGCGTGCAAATCGACCAGCACACCGCGGCCTTGCAGGCATTTTTCCGCCATGTTTTCGATGCCAAGCGACGTTGCGCCGAATGGCGGTTCGCATTTGTGCTGATATTTTCCTTGGTAGTCGATTGGCCCGCGGATGTGTTGATTGGCGCGAAAGCCGTTGTAGTAAACCTTTTCGGCGACGCCGTCATCGTCCGCGTCGAAATGCGAGCCGATGTGGGCGAGGGAATCCCATTGCGTCGAATACTGCAGGCACATGGTCACCTGGTCGTCGCTGATGATCGTGGTGTTCTGCGGATCGATCAGCTCGGTCGGATAGTTGATGTAGGGATTGCCATCGCGGAATGTCGGCGCCAGCACCGGCGGCAAGCGCCGCACATTAAGCTTGGCTTCGCCGGGATAATCGAGCGGAATGCTCAGGCAAAAGGTCAGGCCTTCTTTGACTTCGGCAATGCCTTGTTTGACTTTTTCCGGCGTCAAATAATTCAAGCGGCCGAGTTGATCGTCGGGACCGAAATCGCCCCAGTTCGAGCCTTCCGGGCGTTTTTTCCAGCGTGAATTCATGGGTTCATCCTTGTATGATTTGTCATTGTGGCAAACTGCGGTTTGCTTGGATAATTCTGTCGGCGATGCCTGAAGACGCGCATGGATGTTACCGTTACGCGCTGCCATTGCCTCGAGGCAAGGTGGGAGCGGCGTGTGGCGTGGCAATCTGGACGATTTTTTCCAAGTAGCAGGCCGCGCCGTGTGTGAGTATCGTCTGCTCCAATAAATTAACAATCAGATAAGCCACACGAGATTACATGTTTCGCCCCCCAGTACCTCAGTCTCGCCTCCCTATGGTTTTTGCTGCTGGCGCTGGGTAATTCAAACTATTCGATCACCTCGTCGGCGCGCACACGTATGGCCTCCGGCACGACGATGCCCAGTTGCCGCGCTACTCTGGCATTGACGATGAGCTTGAACTCGCGCGGCTCCTCGATCGCCATGGCGGCCGGCTTTTCGCCTTTCAGAATGCGCGCTACGTAATGCCCCGCACGTCGGTAGATGTCCTCGAAATCAGGGCCGTAGACGGCAATCGCGTCTCCGGCCAACTGCGGCACATCGTGCATAAAAGGGATCCGATACTTGGCTGACAACTGCGCCAGTTTGTCGGTTACGTCCAGGTTGCTGGTCATCGGCGCCGTTATGACGGCTTGGACATTGGCCTTCTGGGCGCGCTTAAGGCCCTCTTCGAGGTCGATTTTGGTGATATCTATGGGTATGCGCACCAGCGTCACGCCGAGTTTGGTCGCGGCTTTATCCATTAGGGATATCTCCTCATCGCAACTGGCAACAAGGCCCTCGTCAATGAAGGTGCCCAAGCGTTTGATTCCGGGAACCAGCTCGGTAAGCAGTTGCATGCGCTTGCCGATCAATTCGGCATTGGCGGTCGTAACGCCGGTGATGTGCTTGCCCGGACGCGCTAGGGACACCGCGTAGTCGACTGCAACTGGGTCGGTGACCGTGGCGATAACGGTCGGGATGCGCTGACTGGCGTACCAGGCGGCATCTGCCATCGGTTTGGCTGGGGCGAAAAACACATCGACTTTTTGCGCGACTATCTCGCGCGCCAGCGGACGCAGCTTGCGCAGGTCACCATTCGCCGAGCGGCTGACGAACTCGAGGTTTTTGCCTTCGACGTACCCGGCCTCGCGCAGACCTTTGATGAAGCCACGCGTTGTGAGCTCGCTATACATGCCGCTGGATTGCAGCATCAGCCAGCCGACACGGGCCGGGCGATTCTGGGCTTGCACGGCGTTCCCGAACAGTAGCAGCGCGACAAGTGCGGCTTTGGTCGCGTTGTTAAAATTGCCTATCGTAATTCTCCTAGTCCGGCTGGATGTTTCGGCCTTTAACCTAACTATTTTAATTTTATCCGTCCTTAATTTAACGCTAAGGTGGCCGCTAGTCAATTCTCCATTAAGGCTGCATTCGTAGGTGTTCGTTATCTCGCGCGTCGTGCAATCCTACCGTTAAGGGTCGATCAACACACCGGGATTCAGCATTCCTTTTGGGTCCAACGCCTTCTTCGCCGCGCCAAACGCCTTCGCAAAAACATCCGGCCTTTGTTT
>JBKJHT010000106.1:0-25040 GCA_046598945.1 Burkholderiales bacterium
ATGACGCTTGGTGCGGCGCCGGAAGCGCTGGCCATTGGCTATTTGCGTAATCAGCGTTTGGTCAAACATATTGAAGACATCGTCAGCATCCAAGTGGATTGGGAAGTGAACGCAGCCGCTGTCACTACCAAAAATGGTATTGCCGACCTCGCTAAGAAAATGGAAAAGCGCACGGTCACGACCGGCTGCGGCCAGGGCACGGTGTTCGGCGATTTAATGGACGAAATCGACTCGATTAAATTACGCGACGACGTACGGCTCACAGAGCAAACGTTTTTCGCGTTACTCAACGAAGTTCGCATTCACGATACGGTGTACAAGCAAGCCGGCGCAGTGCATGGTTGCGCGTTGTTCCAGGACAGTAAACTGCTCTACTTCGTCGAAGATGTCGGCCGCCACAACGCGGTGGACGCCATCGCCGGCATGATGTGGCTCGACCATGTCGACGGCGCCGATAAAATTTTTTACACCACAGGCCGACTCACCTCGGAAATGGTGATCAAAGCAGCGCAGATGCGCATCCCGTTTTTAGTGTCGCGCTCGGGTCTAACGCAAATGGGTTATGAAGTCGCCGATCGGGTCGGCATCACCATGATCGGCCGCGCCACGGGCAAACACTATTTGCTGTTTACCGGCAAAGGGCGTTTCGCGAAAACCTGATTGCAATTGAAAGCCCGCCTTAGAGTCTGTACCATCGCCATCTCGATAACGAATCAATTGAAAACATGAGCATCAAATCCGATAAATGGATTCGTCGTATGGCGCAAGAACACGGCATGATCGAGCCGTTCGAACCGAACCAAGTCCGCCATGTCGATGGTAAGCGCATCGTCTCCTACGGCACATCCAGCTACGGCTACGATATCCGCTGCTCCAACGAATTTAAGTTGTTCACCAATATCAACTCCACCATCGTCGATCCGAAAAATTTCGACGACAAGTCCTTTGTGGATATTCAGGGCGATCATTGCATCATTCCGCCGAATTCATTTGCATTGGCGCGAACCGTTGAGTTTTTTCGCATCCCGCGCAACGTGCTAACCATTTGCCTGGGAAAATCGACTTACGCGCGCTGCGGCATCATCGTCAATGTCACGCCGTTCGAACCGGAATGGGAAGGCTACGTGACACTGGAGTTCTCCAATACCACACCGTTGCCGGCAAAAATTTACGCGAATGAAGGCGTGGCGCAAGTGATTTTCTTCGAAAGCGATGAAGTCTGTGAAATCAGTTACAAGGATCGCGGCGGTAAGTACCAAGGCCAGAGCGGCGTTACCCTGCCCAAAATTTGACGGATATTTTCCCTCCCTGCGGTGAGTGAACCAGGACCGCTTCAATCATTCAAAGCATAACAAATGTAATTTTAAATCAAATTTTTCCGCATCCAAACCGCGCGCCGCTGCGTATAACTCGTAAATCGCGCGATACCAAAAACAGAGAATGTCAACGCCGCACGGCGCCGTACTCGGATAAAACCAGTTCTGTGCTCAGTCGCTGCTGCTGAGTTATCAATCTTTATTTTTTACGTAAAGACTTTGATTTACTGATTTATTTTTAAGTAATTTATACGATATAATACATCGTCTTAGTCCATTCGAACCTTGCAAATACTGGTGAGAATGGATGGGACACTCACAATTGAATGGAGAACTCAAATGTTGGCTAAATCTTTACTGTCTGGTGTTGCACTTGGTTTGACCTTAATTTCGTCGGCCGGCTTTGCTGCGGATAATCCGTTGTCGCCAGCCTATAATACGGCAGCCCAGAAGAAGTATTTCATGGAATTCTGCAAGATCGACTTGAACAGCGATGGCATGGTCTCAATGGAAGAATACCTAAATAAGGGCAACCCTCTCGCCCCCGGTTACGACAAAAACCCCAAGTTGACGGCGAAAATTGCGTCGTGGAAAGCAATGGCGGGCGACGGCAAGGACGTAGACGCGTCTAAGTTTGTTTCTTATATGGACACTAACAATCCGTTGAGTCCATCGTTCAAGAAGTAAGCTTCTGTGGGTGCTATTTTCTGCGCACAAAATAGCCCTCGCCGGTCGGCCATTTCCGTCTCGAAATTCCGAGGAGGAAGTGGCCGAACGCCGGTGAAGTAATAAAGCAATTTGTCGGGAGCAAATATGACTCGCAAACCTATTGTTATTGTCGCCATCAGCGTAATGTTACTCGTTGGCTGCAAGGCACTAGACACACCAACGTTTCAAAACAACTACTCGCTTTACAATCGCGAGGCGTTGAAAGCTGAGCGGGAAAACAATTGGGACGCAGCCGGAAAGAGATACTTTCTCGCACTGCAAAATGCGGAATGGGCGGAAGAAGGTAAAGGCGTTAGATCCGATTTTCACTACAAGCTCGGCCGGGCGTTGGGCGCGACTTGCCAATTCGACAAGTCGGCGCAAAGCCTGACCGAGGCGTATACGCTGAACAATCGCTTGCCGCAAGCCCTGGCGGAACTGGGCCGCTTGAATCTGGCGCAAAACAAATTGCCCGAAGCTGTAGGTTACTTCGAGCGCGCCATGCCGGAACTAGACAAGGCGAATGCAGGGAAAAGCGATCCCATTGGCTACGCGGAAATCCTAGACGACTACAAAGTAACCCTGTTGAAATCCGGCAAGGCCGCAGACGCCGCGCGTGTTGCCAAGCAAGCGGAAACCTTGCGCGCCGCGAACACCGGCAAAACCGCAGCGATGCTCCGGCCGCCCTACGGTGGACGATGTCCGGCGCCGAAATCTTAACGACACGCTCGGTCATTGAGAGCGCCTGTTTCGGCGCGGCCTCTGTGGATCATCGCGGTTCATGGAAAGCGCCGTAACGAAGCTATGTCGTATTTTCTGGCTGCAAAAAACGGGATTGCTTGGTCGCGAAGAACGCTCCTCGCAATGACAAAATGAAATCAATAGTGCTCTTCTCAAAAGCAATTAATCGGCCCGAGGCCAGCGGCTAGCCTAGGGCTACCCAGTACCGGTGCGGCTCCCAGCCATATAGTTAAACATTGAGCATACGTACCCGTAACGCCCGGAACGCGCGCGCGCAAATCATTACTCGAAGCCTCGGTTACAGCAGGTAAAATATCTTTTCATTCGGCGCCTGCCGAGCATCCAGTGCGAGGAGTTACCGTGTCCAAGGCTTTTGCCTCCCAGGCCGATCTGGCCGAAAAGAAAATTACCTTCCAACAACTATCGGAAAATGCCTACGCCTACACGGCGGAAGGCGATCCGAATACCGGCATTATTATCGGCGATGATGCGGTGCTGGTGGCCGATGCGCAAGCCACGCCGGTGATGGCGCAAGACGTCATCCGCCGCATTCGCGAAATCACCGATAAGCCGATCCGCTACGTATTGCTGACCCACTACCATGCGGTGCGCGTATTGGGTGCGTCGGCGTATAAGGCCGATCACATTATCGCCAGCCAAGATACGCGGGGTCTCATCGTCGAGCGCGGCGAGCAGGACATGAAGAGCGAGATCGAGCGCTTCCCGCGTTTATTTCGCTCGGTCGAATCGGTGCCGGGTCTGACGTGGCCGACGCTGACCTTCAAGGGCGAGATGACGCTGTGGCTCGGCAAACTCGAGGTGAAGATCATGCAACTCGGGCGCGGTCACACCAAGGGCGACACCGTGCTTTGGTTGCCGCAACAACGTGTGTTGTTCTCCGGCGACTTAGTGGAATTCGGCGCGACACCTTACGCGGGCGACGCCTACTTTGAGGATTGGCCACACACCTTGCAAGCCATCGCTGCGCTCAAACCGACGAAGCTGGTACCCGGACGCGGGGCCGCATTGACCACACCCGAACAAGTGCAACGCGGCCTCGACGACACGCGCAATTTTGTCAGCGAGCTATACGCCAGCGTCAAAGCCGGCGCGGCATCGGGAAAAGATTTGCGCGCGATCTACGGCGAGGCGCGCGATACACTCAAACCCAAATATGGCCACTGGGTCATTTTCGATCACTGCTTGCCGTTCGACGTGACGCGTGCTTACGATGAAGCCACGAAATATCCCGATCCGCGCATCTGGACCGCCCAGCGCGACAAAGAAATGTGGGCGTCGCTGGAAGGTTAATTCGCTCAACATGGAATCGCTACGCTACCAATCGGGCTTCGCCAACGAATTCGCTACCGAAGCGCTACCGGGTGCGCTACCGGTTGGCCAAAATTCGCCGCAGCGCTGCGCCTACGGCTTGTATGCCGAACAGATGTCCGGCACCGCCTTCACTGCGCCGCGCGCCAGTAATCGACGCTCATGGCTGTATCGCATTCAGCCCGCCGCGAAGCACGAGCCGTTCAAGCGCATCGACAATGGCCGATTGACCAATCGCTTCAGCGAAGTCGATCCGTCACCAAATCAACTGCGTTGGGATCCCCTGCCCTTGCCAGGCACGCCGACGGATTTCGTCGATGGCCTTGTCACCATGGCCGGTAACGGCGATCCGGCTGCGCAATCCGGTTGCGCAATTCATTTGTACGCCGCGAATCGTTCTATGGTTGATCGGTTTTTTTATGATGCCGACGGTGAATTGCTGATTGTTCCGCAGCAGGGCCGGTTGCGCGTTGCGACGGAATTGGGCCAGATCGATGTCGAGCCGCAAGAGATGGTTGTCATTCCGCGCGGCCTGCGCTTTCGCGTCGAGTTGCTTGACGAATCCGCCCGTGGCTATGTTTGTGAAAACTTCGGCGCCCATTTTCGCTTGCCCGATCTAGGGCCGATCGGTTCCAATTGCCTCGCCAATCCGCGTGACTTTTTAACGCCGATGGCCTGGTATGAAGATCGCCAAGGCAGCTTTGAACTGGTCGCGAAATTCGCCGGCAACTTGTGGTCGGCGGCAATCGCTCATTCGCCGCTCGATGTGGTCGCTTGGCACGGCAATTACGCGCCGTACAAATACGATTTGCGCCGCTTCAATGCGATAGGTTCGGTCAGTTTCGACCATCCCGATCCATCGATTTTTCTGGTACTGCAATCGCAAAGCGACACACCCGGCGTTGATACGATCGACTTCGTGGTATTTCCGCCACGCATCCTGGCGATGGAACACACCTT
Source organism: Burkholderiales bacterium (assembly GCA_046598945.1). Classification (GTDB taxonomy): domain Bacteria; phylum Pseudomonadota; class Gammaproteobacteria; order Burkholderiales; family JALYOK01; genus JALYOK01. Next base: position 5,055 of record JBKJHT010000106.1, read on the forward strand.
CCGCCCGCCCTGGTTCCATCGCAATATCGCCAGCGAGTTCATGGGCTTGATCCATGGTGTGTACGATGCGAAAGCGACCGGCTTTTCCCCCGGCGGCGCGAGTCTGCACAACTGCATGAGCGGCCACGGGCCCGATGCGGAAACCGTCAACAAAGCAAGTAACGCGGATCTGAGTCAGGTCCAGCGTATCAAAGACACCATGGCCTTCATGTTCGAAACCCGCTGCGTGATTCGGCCCACGCGCTTCGCGTTGGAGTCGCCGCAACTGCAGCGCGATTATTATCAATGTTGGCAGGATTTGCCGCGTGCGTTTGATCCTTAGGATCGTGAAAAGGGAACATCGAGATTTTTGAGGATTACGCAAATTATTGACGCGCCCACCCTCATAGCCCAAGGCCATGACGGGAATTCGCCTAATCGAAGAAACGACAATCAATTATGAAAAGCTCAATAAATCAAACCCACGACCCTAAACTAAAAAGCTGGGTAGAATCGGCGGACGCGCCCGACAACCATTTCCCAATTCAAAATTTGCCCTTCGGTATTTTTGCCACGGCATCCGATTCACCGCGCGCCGGCGTGGCCATCGGCGATCAAATATTGGATCTCTCAGCCATCGAAGAAGCGGGATTATTCAACGGTCTCATCGGTACAAGGAAAATTTTCAATCGTGAACGCTTGAACGACTTCATTGCGCTTGGCAAACCGATTTGGCATGCGGTTCGCGCCCGCCTCAGCGAATTGCTGCGCCATGACAACAGTACATTGCGTGACATCTCGACTTTAAGAGCGCGAGCGCTTATCGCAATGTCTGACGCGCGCATGCACCTGCCCGTCACGATCCCCGGCTACACGGATTTTTATTCGTCCAAACAACACGCGACCAACGTCGGCTCGATGTTCCGCGATCCGAAAAATGCCTTACTGCCGAATTGGTTGCACATGCCGATCGGTTACAACGGCCGCGCATCGTCGGTCGTCGTTTCGGGCACGCCAATACGTCGGCCCATGGGACAACTCAAATCACCCGACCAAGAAAATCCCATCTTCGCGCCCTGCCGCAAACTCGATTTTGAATTGGAAACCGCCTTCATCATCGGCGCCGGCAATGCGCTAGGCGAGCCAATTTCCGTAGCAAATGCAGAGGATCACATCTTTGGCATGGTGCTGATGAACGACTGGAGCGCCCGAGATATTCAACAATGGGAATACGTGCCACTCGGCCCGTTCAACGCGAAGACATTCGGCACGTCGATCTCGCCGTGGATCGTCATGATGGAAGCGCTGGAACCGTTTCGCCTTTGCGGTCCGGCGCAAGAACCCGTGCCATTACCCTATCTGCAACAGACCGGCGCGAACAACTACAACATCGATTTGGAAGTCGAGCTAAAACCGGCCAATGCGAAAGTTGCGACTACGATCTGCCGTACCAATATCAAACACATGTACTGGTCCATGGCGCAACAATTGGCGCACCACACCGTGTCCGGCTGCAACACGCAAACAGGTGATCTGATGGGTTCCGGCACCATTAGCGGCTCGACGCCGGATTCGCTCGGTAGCTTGCTGGAACTCAGTTGGAATGGAAACAATCCTGTTGCTGTCGGCGGCGGCGAAACGCGTCTCTTCATCGACGATGGCGATGAGATTGTCATAACGGGATGGAGCCAAGGCGATGGTTATAGAATTGGGTTGGGTAGCGTTCGTGGTGCGATATTTCCTGCGCGATAGCCCGCAGGGCAGAAATGCGCGGCGCCCTGGGTCGCCTAGGGCCATTCTGCCGAATGTTACGTGTTTCGACCGTTACCAATCGAACGTCGGGTTACGCTTCGCTGACCCAACCTACATTTCTCTTCGAGCATCGCCACGAGCTTTACTCCGCTTGCCTCGTAGCACAGCATACTCTGAGAGGCAATATCCATGCCGCTTTCCAGGCAGCGTCACTACGACCTAAATGGCTGATATGTTGGAATCTGATTCCCGTGTTTAGTATTCAAAAAGAAGGATTAGATTGGTTGGGGCGCAAACCCCAACAGCGGCCCCGCACGATCGATACGGAGGATTGCGGGCTACGTTATGGTTTCAGGAATTCCGCATTCGAGAACAGGCGGTGGAAATTCGGTGGCTTTGGATTAACGACATTTGATAGCCGTTCCTCGAAACTTCAGGCAACGACGCTGGGTTCCCGCCTTCGCGGGAACGACGTGCGAAGTGGTTATTGGGTGCCTTTCTGCAAATTCTTCCCTTTCGACTTTGTGGCGATTAGCCGTCGCGATTCAAAAGCCTGGAGAGCGCGACTAAGGCGCACTGCTTAGGGCGCCGCTCGGAGCCTTTAACCAGCGGCAGCCTGAATCAATTCGATGTCTTTTTTCAGCAACTGATTGACCAGTTAATTGACTGTGGTGCCGCGCCTCTCGGCCCTGGTCGCTAGAAAATCCAGCACCTCCGGTTCCAGCCGCACGGGGGGATCAGGCGCAGGTCGGGGCGATAAAACCGCCGCGCTCGGCATTGCTGAAATCGTATTCGTCTTTCATGGTGTTACCTATACACATTGGCCGCTGTGCGGCATTTACCCTTTTTCGTACTGCTCACGCTCACGCCGGATTGCTGGACGCGCCGAGATCAACCGCACCAACGCAGTATTCGTCCCAGTGGCGCTGAATGTACGGACTACCAGGAGCAATTGATCCTTCCCCGCGCGTCCCACACTGACCCAGCGCGCTTCTTCGTCACTGTGCTCGTCGTCGAGGCGTGTCATTGCCAGAGGATCAAGCAACACGCTCATGGCGTCCGTGAAATCTACGCCATGCTTGGCGAGGATGTTGGGGTTCGTTCTTCACCCGCAGCCTACTTTTTGCCAGCGCGCCTTAAATTTATTTCGCCGCGCCACAAACCACACCCAGCTTGCCTCCTGGCAAGGCATGCCCGGAACGCCTTACCCTGATTGCCGTTCCACTCGACTATTGTTGAAAAAATTACACACTACGTAAAACGCCGGCTATATCGGACTGGCTGCGACTTCACCGCGCCAAGGCGGGAAAAATCTGCATGGATTTTCCGTATGCGGATTCAAACCAGACTGGACAAGGCTACGTCTGCGCAAAAAATAAAGGAGTAATATTGACTACTCGCGGTAAGCGGCGGCGGAGTCGTACTGGTTCGCACCGTCAGGGGCGCCGCAACCCCAAGGAGGAATAAACATGGCGAAATCCAATATCGATCAATTTTTAGATCACAACCAGCAGTATGCCAACGGCCAGATGATCCATAAACCTGCTCACCCGGGCAAGCAACCGATTCAACCATCCAAGCGCGTCGCCGTGGTCGCGTGCATGGATGCCCGCCTCGACGTAGAGGATTTACTCGGCCTGCAAACCGGTGAGGCACCTATCATTCGTAACGCCGGCGAGGCGTTGGACACGCCGCGCGATGCCAAGAACAGCGAACGGCTGGCCCGGGACGTCCGGCGCGGCATGTCCTCGATCTTGGACCACCCGCGGCTACCCACTTCAGGGCCCGACGCGGTATCGGTGCGCGGATTCATCTATGACGTCGATACCGGCAAGCTCGACGAAGTGAACTATCCCGGACCGATGGGTTCATTTGCCTAACCCCTTCGCCGCGATATTCGGATACGCCTTCTGGTTGCGATCAAAGATGATGAGTGTGAAGAGGATAGGTAAATTTTGCGTTGCGCTGCTCAGTATCTTGCTGTCGCTGACAGCAGCAGCCCAAGAACCGAAGCTCCATACCATTGCGCGGTTCGCCTTCGAGAACGGTGGCGCGGTGGAAAACATGCGCGTCGCCTACGACACCTACGGAGAGCTGAACGCCGCCCGTGACAACGCCATATTGGTCACCCATGGCGCGAGTCAAGGGCGTAACGGTTACAAGATTTTCATCGGCCCCAATAAAGCGTTCGATATCCGAAAATACTTCGTTATCACGGTCGATGCCATTGGCGGCGGGGCATCAAGCAAACCGGCGGACGGTTTGGGCGCCGCGTTTCCCGCATACACGATTCGCGACATGGTGCGCGCGCAGCACGACATGCTGACCCAAGCCTTAGGGTTACAAAGTCTGCTGGCGGTCGGCGGCCCGTCGATGGGTTCGTTTCAAGCGCTCGAATGGGGCATTAACTACCCGGACTTTGCCAAGGGCCTGCTCGCCATTGTGCCAAGCGCGCGTAGCGATCGGCATGTACAGGCGATCTTCGATGCGGTGATCAACACCATCAAGCTTGATCCAAAATGGAACGGCGGCAATTATGTTGAAAACCCAGTCGAGGGCATTATCACGGCGGGAATGATCTATTTCCCCTGGCTGTACAGCGATGAACACTTGAACACGCTGGTCGGCGATGAGCCATATCAAAAAGCCCTACGCGCGTTTGGCGCCGGTTGGGCCAAGGTCTGGGATGCGCGCAGCTTGATCTACCGCTATCAAGCCACGCGCGACCACGACGTCGGTCAACCTTTCGGCGGCAACACCCTGCAAGCGCTCGGCAAAATCAAAGCCCGAACGCTGATCATGCCCGGCATGACCGATCGCACATTACCGTCCTACATGGGGCGCGAAATCTACCGCGGTGTGAAGAACACTGTCTATGTTGAGATTCCGTCCTACCTCGGCCACATTGCCTGTTGTCCCGGCGCGGAGGACACGGCGGAGTATGCATTTATTACCGATCAGATCAAACGCTTCCTGGCCGATTTGGCGAAAATGAATTGATCCGCGGCGGCAACCACTCCGTGTTGACGAATTGCATAAAGTGTCGTTGCGCGCCGGCGGCGCTCACGATATGAACCTTTAATTATACGTTCGCACTCGCGCCAAAGATGAGCACCGCGACTGCCAACCATCGCGGCTCATTGGGGTTCTATTCGCGCCGCCTTAACATGCTCGCGCCAGCGTTCGCTCTCTTTGATAATGAAGGCACGATATTCGCCGGGCATTTGTCGAACGAACGCGAGCCCGGTGCTTTCGAGCGGCTCCCTGACTTTCGATTCACCTTGGGCATCGTGTATCGCTTGCTGAACTTTTGCGATCACCTCCGCGGGGACACCCCGTGGCGCCGAAATGCCGATGAAAAAGCTCACCTCATAGCCTGGATAGCTTTCACTTACAGTCGGAACGCCGGGCCAACGGGGATTTCGCTTCGACTCGGTGATTGCAATGGGTTTGAGCTGGCCGCCCGCGACTTGCGCAGTGCCGGTCATATAGTTGAAGAAGGCGCACTGGATATAGCCACCGATCAAGTCGGTGATGACGTTCGCGCTGGCCTTGTAGGCCACGCCCTCAATGGGAATCTTTGCACTCGCTTTCAATAGCTCGCCGGGCACCTGAGAAATAGCATCAGCATGGCCGAAGAATACTTTCCCCGGATTCGCCCGGGCGTAACGCGCCAATTCCGGCAGCGTTTTGAACGGGCTTTGCGCTGGCGCCAGCAAGACCGACCCGCCCACGCCGATCAGCGCGACGTGCTCAAAGTCCGCGATCGGGTCGTAGGGTAATTTCTTGATCAAATACGCCGCCGCCGCGTGGGTAGAATTGGTGCTGATCCCCAACGTGTAACCATCGGCAGGCGCATTCTTAAGTGCCTCAGTGGCAATCACACCTTGGGCGCCGGGACGATTGTCGATGATGACCGGCTGCTTCCAACGCGCCTGCAAATAGCCGCCAAGCTTACGGGCAACTATGTCGCTGCCACTACCGGGGCCGAATGGCACGATGATTCTTACCGGCTGACTGGGATAGGTTTGCGCCAATGCCGACGCCGTCGCACTTATCAGTACCGCAATTCCCAGCCATCCCAATGGTTTCATGGCGCGCCTAGCCGATGCTGTGTTCCAGCTTTCCGATTTGTGAGATTTCGATTCGCACGCGGTCACCGGGTTTAAGCCAAATGGGTGGATCGCGAAAAGCGCCGCTGCCTGCGGGGGTGCCGGTGGCAATCACATCACCCGGCTCAAGGGTCATGAATTGGCTCAGATACTCGATAATGCGATCAACAGGAAACAACATGTCGGTGGTGTTTCCATTTTGCATCGGCATGTCGTTGACAAAGCTCTTGACGTCCAACGCCTGGGGATCGGCAATTTCATCGGTGGTGATGAGCCACGGTCCCATGGGACAAAAGCCATCCATGCTTTTGGCGAACGTGGTCTGCGGCGGCGCCACATCAAACTGGAACTCCCGCGCACTGAGATCATTTAGCGCAGTGTAACCGGCGACCATTTGCAGGGCCCGCTCACGCGGTACGTTCGATGCGAAACCGCCCATCACTACTGCCAGCTCCGCTTCGAAATCCAGTTTGCTGACGGCCGCTGGGCGCTGCACCACTGCTCCGGGCCCGACGACACTGGAAGAAAGCTTGGCGATAATGCGCGGCCGCTCGAACGGCTGAACGCCGGTTTCCTTCGCGTGGTCGGCATAGTTACGCCCGATTGCGACGATCTTTCCCGGCCGCGGAATCGGCGCCATCAGTGTGACCTCGCGCCACAACGGCAGGCGCTCGAGTCCGCCTCTGGCGCGGGCATCGTCCACATAACGCCGAACCGCCGCCATCCCCTGCGCGCCAGCGTAAAGCAAGCGCAGCATGCCGCTGGTAGGCCCAGTTAGGCCGCGTTCGGCGATCGACGCGGGCAGTCGCAGCGCGGCAATCACCGGCGTCAAATCGATCACGCGCTCGTCGGCGATGGCGCCCGTGCGCATTTCGCCACGCTGATCGCGGAAGGAGATCAGGCGCATGCGCTAAGCGTGCGCCGGAAAAAATCGCGTCGCCATTACTTGGCAGCGCTTAATGAGGCGATGTTCGTTTGGGCCATAGTCGGCGACTGCCTGGTGAATGGTTCGCAAGTTGTCCCACACCAGCACGTCACCCGCTTGCCAGCGAAATACGTAGCGATACTCATCGCGGGTCTGGTGTGCGAACAGGAATTCCAACAGTTGATCGCTTTGCGCCTCGGGCAATTCGTTGATGCGCATGGCGTAACCCGGATTGGCGTAGAGTGCTTTGCGACCCGAGATCGGATGGGTCAAGACCAGGGGATGGGATACCGGCGGCTTGGTGTCGCGCTGCATTTGCGTCAGCGGGGGGCGCGTGTTCCCCGGTCGCCGTCGCATCATTTCCCAAAATTTGTTGAAATCATGTAACGCGGTTTTTCCGTCGATTAATTGTTTGAGCTCGGCGGACAGGCCATCGTAGGCCGCGCACATGTCGCAAAACTCGGTCGCGCCCAGCGGCTTGCCGTCCCGTTGCGGCACCTTGATCCCGTACAACACGTTAGCAAACGCGATCACTTTGCTGTAGGACATGTCGGAGTGCCAACTCTGGCCGGCATCGCCAAGACCGATAGGCTTACCATCTTCGACCATGTTGGAGAGGATCATCACCTCCGGATGACCCGGTTCCTGGAACGTGCCAATCACATTGATCTCCAGCTCGCCCAGATGCGCGCTGAAATTTTTCAGCTCCGCGGCAGACAATGTTTGCCGGGGAAAACGAACTACACCGTACCGCCCAAGCGCCTGCACCACGGTCTGCACCATGGCATCGGACAGATCGGCAAGATCAAGCCCCTCTAAGGTGGCGCCGAGTGTTTCACCGCTTGGAATAATTTGCATTACCATCACACCCCCTAGGTAATTTGCCCCTGACAGCCGATTATGCCGACCGATTCAGGCACCTTGACCATGTTAACGCGCCGCGCCTCAAACGCGCAATTGAGCGTGTCCGAATTCAATGAGCGGCCCATTGCCAACCACACAAACGGCACCGAAGATAATCGACGCGGAGACAATACAACCCGAATTGTCCCTCTCGCGTCCCGGTGTGGTGAGCTAAATTTGGAATCTTGGCTATGGTGATGTCCTGATTGAGGTGTTTGAAGACGGGCGCGTGTGTGTAAATCGTCAGGAAGTGGCACTTTGTGTCAGTTCGAGGCGCTGAATCAATTTTCCCGGTCCCCTAAGCGGGTACTCCAAACCGAATTGTAGCAAGCGCATAGATAAATACGGCAATATGCCGTACAATTCTGTAAAGGAGTCAACCTATGCCATCGTCCATGACCACTGCCCGGCTCGAAGCCCGTATTAGTACCGATCTACACGCCATGCTCAAGCGCGCTGCCGAAATTCAGGGGCGCACTATGACGGATTTTGTGGTGTCGGCCGTGCAAGATGCCGCTCAGCACGCCATTGAGCAGGCAGAAGTCATGCGTCTTTCACTTGTCGACCAAGCGTGTTTTGTCGAGGCCTTGCTATCGCCGCCTAAGCCGAATGCCGCATTAAAGCGCGCCGTCGCACGCCGGCGTAAATTGCTGAGCGCGGAGTGACAGGCGCCCGCTTTCGAATTAGCCTGCTCGACGCCACCCTTGATTGTAGTCAATTCCAAAGCGGGTCTGAACCACTTGATCGATATTTTCAGCAGCAGGTTACCCAGGACATTCGCCGCCGAGTAACGGCTTGTTTTGTCGCACTCGATCAAAATAACCGCGTCGCTGGATATTACACGCTAGCCTCGGCCAGCGTGCCGTTGACTAATCTTACAAACAATCTCGCAAAGAAACTACCTCGCTACCCTTCCATTCCAACGTTACGCATGGGGCGTCTGGCGGTCGACCAAGCCGTCAAAGGGCAGGGCTTAGGCGCCGCGCTGTTGGCAGACGCGCTAGATCGTGCTATCCATTCGGAAATTGCCGCTTACGCATTGGTGGTCGATGCCAAGGATGACGTTGCGGCGGCTTTCTATCAGCATCACGGATTCATTGCGCTACCGGATACTCCACTGACGCTGTTCTTGCCGTTAGCGTCGGTGCCGAAATAATTTCAGAGAAATAATTTTCGACGTGGACGACAGTCAACGGTCACAGCATGCTGCACCGCCACAGTCCGTTCCCGGCAGCCAAAGCCGCCACTCAAATGCAAACAAGAGAGCCCGAATAATCGAGCTCTCTTGTCACTGCGTTATGTCGTTAAGTTCTCTATTGCCGCCATCAACTCAACCGCACCGAACTATCTTGCAATCCCGCGAGTGGCTGTAGCGCTTGCGGGGTAGTGCCAAACTGGCTATTGCCCAGAATGCCCTGCGCCGGCGTGAGTGACACGTTAGCGAGATTACCGTTCTTGCCATACTGATACGCCAAATCACCACCCAGTGCCGCCGTATCGCTATCCGCCGTATGGAAATCCAGCAGAGCATTGGTTAATGCTTCAGCTCGTCAATGTTGGTGTCGCCGCCTTTGCTTGAGCGAATTTGCTCACCAATCCAGCAAAGTTGAACGTCTCGATCTAGTTGTTTCTAAGTGGATTATTACCCGCAGCATTAAAGTCCGCTGCCGCTTCTTTGATCATCTGCAATGTCACGACGCTCTTGTTATTGGCCGTGGAGTTCTTCTGCAAACACCTCGCGTACGCTGCGGCTGCGGTCCTCAGGGCAAGGCCGCTCGGCAGCCGCCCCTTCACACCAGGCCCGTGCCTGCGCGTTCAGGTCATCGAGATCACGAACTCCGCGCGGCGAAGAACGCATCGCGGGCAAAACGAATGGCGCGCTCCGCTCGGCCTTTTTCATTCCCCCGCGCCACCGCCACTGGACGCGGCGCGTAGCGGTAATGCGCGGCCAACTCCAGCAGCCTCGGATTGAAGCGAATCGCATCGCCGACCCGTTCGAGCACCGCACTCTTTAAATTATCGTACATCACCACGCGCGGCACCGCCTTGAAATAGGCGAACGCCTCCACAAGGCCGCGGATGAAGTAGCCCATCGAAGCCCCCAGATAAAAGCCCGGGAACAAATGCCGCGAATACGACAGCACCATCACGAACGCCATCAGCGGACGCAGCGCACGGCCGATGGCCCTAGGCCAGCCCCTGGTGAGTTTGCCGGAAATGGCCAGTCACATTGGGCTTGATCCCCCGGCAGCGTGCGTCGCCGCAGATAGGCTTCTGTCGCCGGGCGTGGGCGCAGCCGCGCCACGATCGTACGAAAGTGATCGGCCGCACCCGTAACCACGCTCGCGCACCGTGCTGTGATGCGCGCGTAATTGCGCGGCAATCGTGCCAATCGGCCAATGCTCGGCGTGATGCAAACGCACGATCTCGGCTTCCAGCGCACGCGGGATCATGGCGCAAGCCTGGCGTTACGGTCCGCTGCGCAACGGCCCCAGCCGCGCGAACGGCGCCAGCACACTACCACAGAAACAGCAGCGCAGTGCTGACAACCTCGTGTGATGAATAGGTCAGTGCAGGTGTGGGTGCCGCATCGTAATCGGGCGCGGCTTAACGCATGCAATATCGGCACGGGGCTCCTGTCCGGGCGTAGTGGTTGAACTCGACCCCACTATGAGCGCCGCAGCCCTCGCGAGGGAACCCTGATGCGTCACTTTTTGTTGCTGACCTCGGCGCCAAGCGCGCTGGCGCGCCGTGAGTTTCAACGCCCCGCGGTAGCTTTGTTGGTAGCGCTGGGAGGCGCGGCACCGGCTTTCGCGCCGGCGAATCCGCGCCCAGCCTTGCGCGCAGTAACGCTTGCCACGGTCGCAGGATCCGCAGATGCGTACCCACCTGGCACAACGCCTGCAGCTATACAGCCGATAGCTCTTTTCGCCTGCCCCCATGAACCCCGCCCGTGGCACTAGACAACGCCACGGATTGCGGGCATAAAGGCATTGCAAACGTGCCTTCATAAGCGCGTGACTGCAGAAGGCCCGGGGTTCTTTCCAGGAATGTGCCCGGGCCTTCGTTTATCCGGCGTCCGGATGTGAGAATAACGCAGCCCGCGCCTCACGCTCACATCGCGAGTGTGACCTCCACCACCGCTAGTCTTTGATTCAAAGCGTGCCGCGTACTATGCGCGCATCAACTCCAGGACCTTTATACGCACGCAACGGGCGGTGCACGATTTTGATTTGATGGGTGAACCGCGTTAATCTTCAAAATCAGGCGCGTTTACAACCCCGTTTACAACTGCATGGCGCGGAGCAAATTGCCGGTTGGCTATTGCTCGCGCAGGAACGGCAATGGGATGCCCTAGTCGAGCAATTGTTGATGGAACATTACGACCCGGCTTATCGGCGTTCGACTGTGTCGCACTACCCGACACTTGATCGAGCACCGGTTGTTTTCGCGGATCGAATCGACGCGCAGGCGCTCAGTGTTATGGCGCACAACATACTACAGATAACGACACTGGGGAGCGCGACACAGGCGATCGCGGCTTAGCGCGACAAACTAGACCGAAGGCGATGACGTCTCGTTCAAAAGAGTCAGAATTTTCTTGCTGATCATTCGCACCGGCAACACGTCGGCCGCAGCGCCGAGTTCGATCGCCGCGCGTGGCATGCCGAATATCATACTACTTGCCTCATCCTGAGCGATGGTATGGGCGCCGGCTTCACGTAGCGCCAGTAGACCCGCCGCACCGTCGTGCCCCATACCGGTGAGGATAACGCCGATCACACGATCCGCCGCCACGGCGGCGGCAGACCAAAACAGCACATCGGCCGAAGGGCGGTGGCGATTCACCAGTGCGCTCGTATTCAGACGGATGCGATACTGGCCCGCCGTCTGGATCAACTCGATATGGGAATGCCCAGGTGCGATATAAGCATGCCCTGCCAGGGCCGGCTCATTGTCTTGCGCCTCAGCGACCTTTAAGCGGCAGCTTTGATCCAGACGCCGCGCGAACATCGGCGTAAAAAATTCCGGCATGTGTTGAACGACCAGAATCGGTGGCATGGTTTCCGGAAACTGGGTCAATACATCGCGAATCGCTTCCGTGCCACCAGTTGACGCGGCAATCAAGATGACACGCTTTTGCGCACTGAGCGGGTTTTGCAATGTGTCGGCGGGCGGCACTTGTGCGCGCGACAACCAGGTCTTGTCGAGCGATTGGATATAACTCACGTCAGTGGCTGCGGCAGCGCGAATCTTGTTCGCCAACTCTTCGCCATACTCTGCCAGCGATTGCTCGGCCCCTACCTTCGGTTTTGCGATGTAGTCGACGGCGCCAAGCTCTAAGGCGCGTAGCGTGGTCTCGGCGTGTTTTTCAGTCAGGCTGGACACCATAACGACCGGCATAGGCCGCAACCGCATCAGGCGTTCGAGAAACTCAAGGCCATTCATGCGCGGCATTTCGATATCGAGAGTCAAAACATCGGGACGAAGTTGTTTGATCTTTTCCCGCGCCACAAAGGGATCCGACGCCGTGCCGACGACCTTGAGGTCATCATAGTCACTCAGCAACTCCTGCAGGATATGGCGAATCGCGGGAGAATCGTCGACGATTAAGACTCGGGTGACCATGATCGCGCAGCTACTTAAACAGATCGGCCGCACCGGTCACCGATACCACGTCGAGTTGCGCCGCATAATTTTTCTCGCGAGTGTAGATCGTATCGTTGTGCAGCGTCCGAAGCTGCTTCACCATGACCTTACCGGTCTGCGGAAAATAATATACTTTTCGCGGATACGTGCTGCCCAAATCCTCGGCAAGTATCTTGATGCGTTCCAGGCGCAGATATTCGCGCACGAACTCAGCATTGCGCTGACCGACGTCGGTCATGCCCGCCAATACGCGACCGCCACCGAATACTTTCGCTTCAAGCCGGTCGCGCTTTGCGCCCAATCCCAAGAGTTGATTGATCAAAACTTCCATTGCATAGGCGCCATAACGCGCCGACATGCTGACCGGGCTGTGCGGATCGCCGCCGTGCTCGGGTAACATAAAATGGTTCATGCCACCGATGAGATTGTCCGGATCGCGCATGCAAGTCGAAACGCATGACCCCAGAACAGTCACAATCATCATGTTGCGCTTGGTAACATAGAACTCGCCCGGCAATATCTTCGCGGCCATCATGTCAAACGACCGATCATGATAGACGTTGGGCTGGGTGATATTAGTGAAGTCTTCTGATTTCATCGTGAAGTTTTACTAGCGGCTGTGCTCGCTAAGCCGATAGACCGTCTTCTCGCACAACTGGAATAGGTCTTTGGCATGCAATAAGTTTTCCGAATGACCGACGTACAGTCGCCCATTGGGACGCAGCATACGACTTAATTTTTGCAGGATCGCGTACTGCGTGTCCTTGTCAAAATAGATCATCACATTGCGGCAAAAGATGGCGTCGAATGGTTCCTTCTTCTCCCAATTTTCGCTTATCAAGTTAATGTTCTCGAAATGAATGCCGCGTCGAATCTCGTCGCGCACTCGCACGAAACCTTCGTTGGATCCTACCCCTCGCAAAAAAAAACGCTTTTGCCTTACCGGACTGACGCTCTCCAAACGATCGAAACTGTAAACACCTTGGCGCGCCTGCGCCAAGACGTTGGTATCAAGATCCGAGGCGAGAATACTCGCGGTCGTTCCCAGCACGGCTGCGGCTTCCGTTAGCGTGATGGCGATGGAATAGACCTCCTCTCCAGTTGACGACGCAGTACTCCAGACGCGAAAATACGAGTCCGGCGCCGTTTCTTTATACTGGCGCGCAAGTATTTCAAAATGATGGGACTCACGAAAAAAGTGCGTCAGGTTAGTCGTGATCGCGTTTACAAAATTCTCCCACTCGGGCGAGCGATCATTTTCGAGCAGTGTAAGATATTCGCGAAACGATTTTAGTTTTAACGTGCGCAAACGGCGCACGAGACGACTGTACACCATCTCCTGCTTACCCACCTTCAAATTGATTCCGGCGCGGGCGTAAATGAGCTTTTGCACAATTTTAAAATCTCGCTCGACAAACTCAAACTCTCGTTGTCGGTCAGTCGCACTGGAGAATTCAGTATTACTCATAGCCGTCCAGATCCACACATACAGACCGATTGCGCTGGATTGCCGCGAACGGGTCTTCGTTACGGTTCATTTCCCAGTGCCGGCGGCCGCAAGATAGCCGTGTTGCGTCCACCTGGAAGCGATCGAAGCCGCCGGTTGCGGTTCACAAAAAAGGAATCCCTGCATGTTCGGCGATCCGTTGTTGCGCAAAAAATCCCGCTCTTCCGGCGTTTCAACACCTTCGGCGACGACGCCCAGGTTGAGGCTACGCGCCAAGGCAATGATTGCCAGGGCAATCGCCGAATTACTTGGATCGTGGGTGATATCGCGCACAAAGGATTGGTCAATCTTCAAGTGATCGACGGGAAATCGCTTGAGGTAGTTCAACGAGGAAAACCCCGTCCCAAAATCGTCAATCGACAAACCGATTCCAAGGCGGCGCAAATCCAACAACGTCGCCATGTTGTGTTCCGAGTCATGAATCAACATGCTTTCCGTAAGCTCTAATGTCAGATAACGTGGAGGCAGCTTGGTTGCATTGAGAATTTCCTCAACTTTGAATACAAACTTCGGGTCGTGGAATTGCAGGCTGGACAAATTGACCATGACGGGAACACACGGCAGGCCGGATTGTTGCCACAACATGTTTTGTTTGCATGCAGTTTCGATCGCCCAATGACCAATCGGGACAATGAGACCGGTCTCCTCTGCCAGCGGGATAAATTCGCCGGGCAAAACCAATCCACGCTCGGGGTGATTCCAGCGCAACAGCGCTTCGTTACCAATGATTTCGCCCGTCTCGCCGTGCACCAGCGGTTGAAAATACAAGACAAATTCGCCGCGCTCCAGCGCTTTTCGCAAACTCCGCTCAAGATTGAGTTTCTCCAACGCGGTGGCGTTCATCGATGGATTGTAGAAATGATAGCGACTGCGGCCGGTGCGTTTTGCATGGTACATCGCCGCGTCCGCATTCTTAATTAGCGTTTCGGTCTCTTCACCGTCAAACGGATACACGGCAATTCCAATACTCGTGGAAACGAATAACTCATGGCCATCCACTAAAATGGGTTCCGCCAGACTATCGAGAATACGCTGCGCGACCTTCGCCGCATCTTGCGTGTTGGCGATTCTTCCGAGTAATACCGTAAACTCATCGCCACCGAGACGCGCCACGGTCAAATTTGCCTGATCGCTGGGGTTGCGCGCGATGCTATCTTCCGCGCGGATGCATTGCGCCAATCGCGCGCCAACATCTTGCAGCAACAAGTCTCCGACGGTATGGCCAAGCGTATCATTTACGCGCTTGAAGTTGTCAAGGTCGAGAAACAAAATCGCCACATAGCGCTCTTCGCGCCGCGCTGATTGGAGTGCCTGATTGAGTTGTTCTTTGAACAACGTGCGGTTTGGCAAACTAGTCAAACTGTCATAGAACGCGAGATGACGAATCTGTTCCTCGGTGCGTTTACGTTGCGTGATGTCTTGGATCGTTCCGTGCATACGCAACGCGCGACCATCGCCGTCATACTCCGTGCGGCCTTGCACATGAATGATTTGTGTCACACCGTTCGGCAAGACGATGCGATAGTCTTGGTCATAAGGTTTTTCGGCTTTGATCGCGGTAACAAATGCCTCTTTCACGGCATCTCGATCATCAGGATGGATAAGATTCCAAAAACTGTCGGCGTTCGAATTAACTGAGTCTTCGGCAATGCCGAATCGTGCATAAATTTCTTTCGACCAATATACGACGTTCGTATTCAGATCCCATTCCCAACTTGATAGTCCGGCTAGGCGTTGCGCATCGGCCAGGATCTCGCGGCTCTTTGTCAGATCAGATATGGCGAGACTGGCGCGCAGCATGTAGCGCAAACGATGGCAAAGCAACGGCCAGTTGAACGGCTTGGTTACGAAATCCGTCGCACCAACTTGGTAGGCGTGATCGATCGAATCAACATCGTCCAGGCTGGTAATCACGAGAATTGGAGTATGTTTTCCATGCGGAGAACGGCGCAGCGCAATGCATACTTCGAACCCGTTCTGCTCGGGCATAATCAAATCAAGCATGACTAGTTCGGGCTTGTGCTCCTCGAACAGCCGCATCCCCTGCGCGCCATTGTCCGCCGAGATGGTGCGAAACCCCTGCGCTGTCAGCACATGGCGGGCAAGATCGCGGATGCCGATATCGTCATCGATAACTAGAATCAATTCTTTCTGTGCCACAGCGGGTCCCATGATGTCCGTTCAGATTGGACGTAATGTGGTAGTGATTCGATCGGCGCGGAAGCAGCGCTTAAACAAGAAACTAAAATTCCGCCAAACCGTCGTCAATCCGAAAAATCCTATTACCACTAAGGCGTCACGGGGGGAGCACAACCACGCAGCGAGCGGCGGCGTTCATCATGTCAAGCCTGGACACATCGCGCGAGAGTGCAGCGTATTCACTAAACTTATTCGCCGTATTTGCGGCAGTTCAACGTGATAAACCCCGCTGCTATGCGGTTTCCAGCACTTTCCCCAGGCTAATGATTTCCTCCATCGTAGCGAGTTTCTCGATATCGATTATGATCAACATGCGTTCGTCAAGCGTGACCAAGCCATTGATGTAGTCCGTCTTAATCGCCGCGCCGAGCTGTGGCGCTTCCTTAATTTCGTCGGCTGCCAGTGCAATAACATCGGACACACTATCGACAACGACGCCAACAATCCGTCCACAGATACTCAGAATAATCACGACCGTAAATTGATCGTACGTGACCATTTCTAATTGCAGCTTAATGCGCAGATCAATGATCGGGACGATTAGTCCGCGCAAATTGACTACGCCTTTCATAAACGCCGGCGTGTTGGGAATAGGCGTAACCGTCTCGTAACCGCGTATTTCCTGCACTTTTAGGATGTCGATGCAATACTCTTCGCGGCCCAAGGTAAACGCGAGAAACTCCTGCTTCTCGACCGTTTTCTGGCGCTTTTGATTTAGCTCATACATTCGTATACTCCAAATTAGGTCAAATTAACAGAATGCTCAATGAATCTGTCCGCGAACGATGGAGTTGGCATCAAGAATAAGCGCAACGCGACCATCGCCCAGAATGGTTGCTCCGGCAAGGTGGTCAACGCGGCGATAGTTGGTTTCCAAACTCTTAATCACGACCTGGTCTTGCCCAATGAGGGCGTCGACCAACAATGCCACGCGCTTATTGTCAGCCTCCATCATCACGAACACGCCCTTGCCAATTTCCATGCCGTCGGCGATGTTGCAGATACGCCGCAATTCCACGACCGGCAAATACTCACCGCGTACTTCAACGACCATACCCTGGCCAGCAATTCGTTTAACCATTTGTTCGTTCGACTGCATGCATTCCGTGATAAATGCGAGCGGCAATACAAAAGTATCGGCGCCGACCTGCACGAACATTCCCTCGACAATCGCCAGAGTAAGCGGCAATCGAATCAGAAACATCGAACCTTGACCCGGCGTCGATGTTACTTCGACACGTCCGCCAAGCGAGGTGATGTTCTCACGAACTACGTCCAACCCAACGCCTCGGCCCGACAGGTCGCTGACGCGATCGGCAGTCGAAAAACCTGACCGGAAAATCAGTTGCTGCGCGCGCTGCGCGTCGAGGATTTCCTCGCTCGCAATCAATCCCAGGGCGCGGGCTTTCGCCGCGATCTTATCCGCGTCAAGGCCACGGCCGTCGTCCCGTACGACGATCTCGATATGCCCACCGCGATGCTGGGCATGCAGACTCAGCGTGCCCACCTCCGGTTTGCCGGCGCTGAGGCGTTCTTCCGGCGTTTCTAAACCGTGATCGAGGGCATTGCGAACAAGGTGAGTCAGCGGATCGAACAATTTTTCGATCACGCTCTTGTCCAGTTCGCTGTTCTCGCCAGAAATCTCGAGTGAAATTTTCTTGCCCAAGGCCATGCCGATATCCCGCACCAAGCGATGGAAGCGGCCAAACACAAAACTCACAGGCAGCATTCGGATCGCGAGTACGGCCTGTTGCAACTCACGCGTATTGCGTTCGAACAGCGCGATCGTCGCTTGCAGTTGAACTAATTGACTCATATCAAAATGGTCGATGCTCTGTTTTAGCATGGTCTGGGTGATCACCAGTTCACCAACGAGGTTGACCAGGCCATCGATTTTCTCGGCTGTCACTTGCAGTGTCCGCTGCCGCGTTGCGCCAACATCGCTGGTCGCTAAATCCATCGTGACTCGATCCGACGCGCGACGACCGAGGCCGTGATCGTCGTCGCGCCGGTCAAGGCTGTGCGGGTTCGGCGCTGGATTAGGCTGGGGGCGGGGCAATCCGCCTAGATCTGGAATCGTCTGAATGCTCAAATCGCAATCGTCCGTCACCCATGCGAACACCTCACGCACCGCATCGGACGTGTGTACGGTATGCAAACGACAGGCCCAGCTCAAATAACTGGCCTCCGGATCGATTTCCGCCAGCGGCGGCAATTGACTGATTTCGCAGTTCGTTTCAATTTCGCCCAGGCTAGCCAATTCGCGCAGGATGCGAATCGGATCATTTCCCGAGAGAAAGAAACCGCGATGCGGTTTGAATTCGATGCGATAGGTTATTGCTTGCCCAACGGCCGCTTCCGTTTTGGGTAACCCAATCGGTATTACTCTCGAATGCCAACGCGAGATTTCGTTTTTCAATTGCTCAACCACGGACATGTCGATACCGATACCGTTCTGGACTTCACCCAGGAGACTGCGCTCGACGTCCACCGATCGGAGCAGCAAGTTAACCAGCTCGCGATTAGGCTCAACCTGACCGCTGCGAAGTTTATCCAGCAATGATTCGAGTTGATGGGAAAAGTCGGCAATGGCATCAAAACCTAGGCTACCGCTTCCTCCTTTAATCGAATGAACGGTACGAAAAATCGATTGTAATAATTCTGGATCGCATGATCCGCGCTCAATCTCCAGCAGGTCGGTCTCCATGGAGTCCAAACCCGAGAAACTTTCAGCGAGAAACGTTGCGTTAAATCGAGCGAGATCGATAGCCATGCTGTCTGGCTAAATTAGCCTAGCACTTTGCCGAGAACCGACAATAGCACTTCAGGATTGAACGGTTTGACAATCCACCCGGTGGCGCCGGCCGCACGGCCACGCTGCTTGATCTCCTGTTCGGATTCTGTAGTTAACACCAAGACGGGGGTAAATTTATAGTCCGGCATAGTGCGAATTTCTTTCACCAGGTCAATGCCATTCATGCCCGGCATGTTGACGTCGGAGATCACTAAATCAAAATTATTCAGTTGCAACTGCTGCATTGCCTCAGCCGCGTCCCGCGCCTCGATCACTTCGTGTCCGGCCTCCGTGAGCGTGAACTGCACCATCTGGCGCATGGTATTTGAATCATCAACGATTAGAATAAAGGCCATAAATATCATCCTAGAAAAGTTCGACTGAATTTCCTTCACCACCACTGGCGATGGGCTTTGGTTTCGATCCGAGATGATCCGTGCTTGGCCGACGTTGCGCTTCGTCAGCCGGGGCGGGTTCTTCATCTGGCCCCGCGCTTTCCGCACCTGGGCTTTTCGCCGAGGGTAGCGGCAGTATCCCCATTTTGAGTTGCTTGCTCAGCACTCGAGTCTCATCAAAAATACTACCCAGGGACTTAATAATCTCCGTCAGCAACGGACCGCGTAGGCGTTCGAGTTTCTGCTGCGTAATATCTTGGAATTGCATGGCGACGATTAATTGATTGACGTCGCGGCGAATCTCTTGAGCCGTGGTATTAATATGTTTCAACACATCGTTCACCTGTTGATTCTTCAGTACCATCCCGCCACTGAGGTGAATCGCATCGGCACGACTTTGCTCCGCATCGTTATGGTTTTCTTCGGCGATTTGACGCAGCTTTTCACGCAGTTCGCTCAGCGTGATGGCCGTGCCGTCCGTCTGCTCGGCGCCCTGGAGCGCCGTTAGACAGTCCTTGGCGAAGTCACTTAAGCGATCAATGGTGAGATTAAGAAGCACCTCGTAGGCGCGAATGTACTCTGGAAGCGACATTTCGCTCTCGGTGCTGTCACCGCTGCCCACGTCGCCCGGCCCGCGAGTAGTTTTCAACAATCCCATCGCATACTCGATTTGCTGAGTCGAACGGCTCGTGATACTGCGAAAACTTTTGCTGATGCTCAGCACCGCTGTTTCCGATTCGTCAATGACCTCCTGCAGCGCGCCTTGCGTT